>DAOSOK010000002.1 GCA_035373905.1 Candidatus Ozemobacteraceae bacterium
CCCAAATTCAACATCTACGTTAACACCCCCAACTGAACATACAAGACGAGTAGTAATCCCTCCAGACAGATATGGCACAGCCATTCGCCCTGAGCCTGTCGAAGGGCGAGTGCATTCGTGCTTCGACAAGCTCAGCACGAACGGTATCGAGTATGGGATGATCGTCGTGTTACCTGTGAGACGAGTAGTAAGATGCTCCGAGACCAGCACCGAAAGCTGTTTGCGGCCGATCTTGGCGTTGTACCGGACATCCACCGGGAAGGCGGGGGGGGGAAAGAATTCGGGTGAAGTCTCCGTTTTTTTCGTTTTCCGGACGATGCGAGAGGATTCTATGTCCTCATTCTACATCAATACCGGTTCCATGCACAGACGCCGCATTCAGGAGACGGGCAGAAAATATACATACTGAAATATCAAAGTGAAAGAGCTTCTGAAATTGCGATGTCCGACTCCTCGGCCGTCAGGGGGCGCGGGTAGTTGTACATGACGCCGCCCGGCCGCTCGTTGTAATAGGGGCGGTTGCAGGCGCCGCACCCGGACGTCCGAAAGGCGAGCCCGTCTGAGAGGAGGCGCCTGAGAGCGTGCGGCGGCAGGCCGAAATCGACGAGCAGACCGTCCCTGAAGACGGCCCGGTCGATGGTTACTGATCCGTTGCGTCGCAGCCAACGCCAGGCTTGGAGTCTTCGATACGAGGACGGAGGCGGCGGACTGCCGCTTCCGTTCGTCGGCGTGAAGGCGAACAGGGCGATATCCCCGCCGGCGTCCATCAGCGCGTCCATCCGCCGTATGAACGTTTCCTCGGAATCGCCGAGGCCGGCGATCAGGTGGACCTCGACCCGGCCGGGCCATGCCCTGCACAGGTCCAGCACGGCCGGGTAATCGGCGTCGTGCCGTCGCTTTTTGTGCTGCTGATAGGTGTCGGCGCCGGCCGCGTCGAGACCGATCCCGACGTGGTCGACCCCCTGGCCGAGCAGCCGCGCGGCAAGCGCGGTCTGCGACGGGTGGATGGTCACGCTGAGGGTGAAATGCCGGTCTATAAAATATTTTGAAATATCTATCAGCGACTCTTCCGTGTCGGGGTTCCATCCGGTCTGCATGCAGACGCGCCCGAACGGTCTGGGTTCGCGCGACAGCGCGTCGATGACGGTTTCCGTTGGAAATTCCGGCCAGACGATGCGGGAAAGCCGCTGAGTCTCGAGATTGCCGTTAGCGCGCGGGCAGAAACTGCATGCTCCATGACAACCGGTGTCCCAGAGCAGATATGCGGTCGTCGGCGGCGCGTCCTGGGTGCCGCGCTTGAGGCCGAGCACGAGCGCCGTGCCGTAGCTGACCCTGATCTTTTCCGGATTCATCGGGCCGTCAGGCATACTCGAGCGAGCAGCACTCGGTCTGTTCCTCGACCTGAACGCCGTGCTCCGCGAGAATTCGGACGAATTCGTGCTCGGGCATTACGATGACGCGCGCCCCGGCCACCCAGGCCAGAACATCGAACCGGCGGCGATAGAGCCCGGACGGCCGCATGCAGCCGAGGTGGATCGGGCAGGCAAGCCGCGCGGCCGCGTCCGCGATGATAGCGACGGCTTCGTGAATATCCGGGGCCTGCCTGTCTGCATACGGCGTGTTCTGGGTGGGGCGGAACACGAGAAACGTCAGGGCGGCCGGTGGATTGGCTGCGAGAAAGTCGATCACGTGGGGTTCGCCCGAGATGGCACCGCCGCGAAGGCCCAGCGTCAGATGCGGAACCACCCGGAAATGTCGCGCCAGTTCGAGGTAACAGGCCTCGATCTCGGAAACCGGCCGGGAAAGGCCGTACACTTCTCGAACCGTTTCCGCGTCGCCGGCGAGATCGTAGGAAACCGTGACGGGCCGCCCCTTGAGCGGAAGGAGCGACTCGGCCCCCTGGACGCCGACGTGAAGGTTCAGCCCCGCTTCCGCAGGCATGCGCAGAATCCTGTCGATATGCCCCGAAAGGGGAACGCGGCCGGAGCAGTCGCTTCCTCCGCTGATCAGAAACGAGCGGAACGTTTCGTAATCGCTGCTGTCGAGCGCCGAAAGGGGACGCATCGCCTCGAGATAGTGGCCGTTGCAGTGGGAGCAACGAAGCTCGCATTGCGGGCCCGTGACGGAAACCGCGAGCGTTCGATGCGGCCTCGATCGTCGGAGAAGCAGGGGGCGGTTCGAAGCGGCATTCCAAAGGCGATCGAAGAGGGGGTGATCCTCCGGGGGGAGGAGCGATCCGAGCGCCCGGCGAAGCGCATCGAGCCGTTGACTCATGGATGGAGCCTCAGATCTCGTCTTCGGCCGAAACCCGGATGACTTCCTCGAGAGTCGTCAACCCGCGCAGCACCTTCGCGAGGCCGTCCTGGCGCAACGTGCGCATGCCCTGCTTCATTGCTTCGTTCTTGATGACGCTGGTCGGAGACTTCTCGACGATCAGTTCCTTGATGCGCTCGTTTGGGATGAGCAGTTCGCTGACGGTCGTGCGGCCTTTGTAGCCCGTCTTGTTGCACTGCTCGCAGCCTTCGCCGGAATACACGTGCGTCTTGCCGGCCTGATACAGAAGCTTGCTGTGCTTGATGATGCCGGCGGAGGGAACGAACTCCTTCTTGCAGTTCTCGCAGATGAGTCGGCAGAGACGCTGCGCCATGACGCCGATGATCGAGCTGGCGACGAGGAACGGTTCGGTCCCCATGTCGATGAGTCGAGTCATGGCGCCGGCCGCGTCGTTGGTGTGAAGTGTCGAAAAGACGAGATGGCCGGTCAAGGCCGCCCGGATGGAAATTTCGGCGGTGTCGACGTCGCGTATTTCGCCGACCATGATGACGTCGGGATCCTGCCGGAGGATCGAGCGGAGGCCGCCGGCGAAGCTGAAGCCGGCTTTCGGGTTGATCTGGCCTTGGTTGATGCCGGCGAGCTGATACTCGACCGGATCTTCGATCGTCACGATGTTGATGGCCGGGTCCTTGATCCGCATCAGCGAGGCATACAGGGTCGAGGTCTTGCCGCTTCCGGTGGGGCCGGTCACGAGGATGATGCCGTTGGGCTTGCTCAGCAGCGTCTGGAATTTGATCAGCACGTCGTCGGCGAACCCGAGATCCTCGAGACCGAACAGAACGCGGCTCTTGTCAAGAATACGCATGACTATTTTTTCGCCGCGAAGGGTCGGATAGGTTGAGACGCGGAGGTCGATTTCGCGCCCCTCGTGGTTGAGCTTGATGCGGCCGTCCTGCGGAACGCGCTTCTCGGCGATGTCGAGCTCGGCCATGACCTTGCACCGCGAGATCGTCGCGGCCTCGAGGTTCTTCGGCAGCGCCATGACCTCCTGCAGCATGCCGTCGATGCGGAAGCGCGTGCGCATTACCGTGTCGTCGGGTTCGATATGGATGTCCGACGCCTTTTCTTTGATCGCGCGCATGATAATCAGGTTGACCAGCTGGATGATGTTCGCCTGATCGGCCGCGGAGAGATCGATGACCGCACCCTGGTGGCCGATACCGGGCTTCGCGCCCGTTCCCTGGATCTTCTTGGCGAACTCCTGGAGGCTCGAGCCCGACTTCAGATCGACGCCCGCCGCTGAACCGGCGCCGGTCGCGGGCTGCTGGGCGTCCGTGGCCGGCGAGATGCCGCCGTAGAACTGGTCGAGCGCCTCCTGGATCTCGGTCATGGTCGTGACGAGCGGTTTGATGTCGCAGTTCGTCGTATACTTGAGATTATCGATCAGAAACGAGTCGAGCGGATCGACCATCGCGACGGTGAGCGAACCCTTCACGCGCAGGAGCGCGATGCAGTGATACTTCCGGGCGATGTTCTCGGGGATGATCTTGACGATCTTCGGGTCGATGACGTAGTTGCGGAGGTTTGCGTAACTGAAGTTGAGCTTGCTCCCGAGGAAATCGAGAAGCTGCTGCTCCTTCAGATACTCGAGCCGAAGCAGGGTGAAGCCAAGAGTGTCGCTGGTCCGCTTCTGTTCGGCGAGCGCGGTCTTGAGCTGCTCTTCCGTGATCAGTTTCTCGCTGACGAGCGACTCGCCGAGGAGACGTTTCTCGATACGCGCCATCGAATCGGTACCTCAGATTTCGAGTGTGATGCCCAGGTTCTGCTCGAACTGGCGCTGGGCGTTGAGGACGAAGTCCACGATCACCTTTTCGTGGTCGGGGGAAACGTTGTTGAACGAGATGATGCCCTCGTATGCCTCTTTGCCCACGGCGTCATCGGAGGCCGACGTCGACCTGCGGAGCCTCACGAGGCGCCCCTGGACACCCTGGATGAACTGACTGCCGAGTTGGAAGGCGAAGATGATGTATTTGCCCTGCTCGATATCCTCGGTCGTTTCCATGAGACAACCGCCGGCCGACAGGTTGGTGATGACGCCGCGCATCTCGTAGTCGCCGCTGCTGAGCGTGCCGTCGATGAGTTCGCCCGAGAGCAGCACCTTGAACTTGCAGGGAATGCGCGTCTCGGTGCGCACGAACGCGCGTTTGTTCGCGCCTTCGACCTTGAACTTGAACGGCACGAGGGCGTTCTGGAAAATGTCCGACAGGGTGCGCAACTCGCGGGCCGAACTCGTCGTCTGGTCGACGATGACGGTGCGGCTGAGCGCGGTGCTCGCGACGTTTTGTATCTGTTGCGATATCTGGTCGGTGATCTTGGAGATCGTGTTCACCTTCTGGTACATGACGTCGGACGTCTGGCTCTGCCGGTCGGCCGAGTCGCTGATGTCCTTGATGATGACGTTGAGCTTGAGGGCCGTGTCGACCATGTTACTGAGGCTCGTGTCGACGGCGCTGATCACGTCCATGCCCTCGTACACCTTGTTGGTGTTCGATCGCATCATCTCGGCCGCGTTCTCGGTTTTGACGAGAATGTCGTTGATGAGGGTGTTGATCTTCTTCGACGACTCGGCCGAGCCGCGTGCGAGCTTGCGCACCTCGTCGGCGACGACGGCGAATCCGCGGCCCTGCTCGCCGGCGCGCGCCGCTTCGATGGCGGCGTTCAGGGCGAGGAGATTCGTTTTCTCGGCGATGTTTGCGATCTCGGTCAGGATCGCGCCGATTTGCTTGCCGCGGTCGTTGAGATCGTTCACGAGATTCGCGGAGCCTTCGGTCAGCTCCTTGATGCGCATCATCTTCTCGACCGACTGCTTGACCGAGGTTTGTGTATTCTGCGCTATTTCAGCGACGCCCTGGCTGTCCTCGCGGGCGATGACGAGCTTCGAACTGATGTCCTTGCTGAGGCTGAAACTGCTTTCGAGCGAGGAGATGGTTTCGCGCAGGTTGCTGGCGTTGTCCACGGCGTTCTTGTTGATGCTGTCGACCTTGTCCACGATCTCCTTGATGACGGTCGAACTGATCTGGGCCGTGCGGTCAAGATCGATCGAGGCCTCTTCGAGCCTGAGGGAGATCATCAGCACGCGTTTGAGGATCGAGACGACCACCTTGAACATCTGGTCGAAGATATCGAGTTCACGACTGAGGCCGGTTTTTTTGCTCGAGTAGCTCGCGCGCTGGAGGCCTACTTTCGTCTCGAGCTCGTCAAGAACGAGGTTGATAAGGCCCAGGATGATCTCGCGGCCGAACCAGCCGATCAGCAGACCGGCCCCGACGCCGATTCCGAGGGTGGCGAGAATGAAACTGGTTTTGGCCGATGCGGCGACCTTCCCGATCGCAAGGCCGACGCCCGCGAAGGCGAGACCGGCGATTGCGCCGATGACGAAAGCGAATATCCAGACGTTGCGAAGCGAATCGGAGTTTTTGTTGATGACGATCGAGGAAAGCGCCATCAGCCCTCTCCGTCGGTGCTCGTCTGGGATTCGCGCCGTCGCGCCTCGGTTTTGACAGGCTTCAGCTCGCGCTGGACCTTGTCGAGAATGCCGTTGACGAACTCGCAGCTCCGCTCGGTGGAAAACTTCTTCGCGAGTTCTATAGCTTCGTTGATGGAAACGTTGACCGGGATTTCCGGAAAGTGAAGGAGTTCGCAGGTCGCGAAGCGCAGAATGCAACGGTCGAGGCTAGCCATGCGGTCGAGCGACCAGTTGTCGGCGTAGCGGGAAAGGAGGCCGTCGATGGCCCCCTGATGCTCGAGGGTGCGATCCACGAGGGTGCGCGCGAACTGCTCGATCTCGAGGAGACTGTCGAATTTCTCGAAAGCGCGGCCGCAGAGCGCGCTAAGCTCGTCGGCCAGCCCGGGATACTCCCGGGTGACGGGGAGGAACTCCTTCGCGGCCATCTCCACGGCCTGGCGCGCGCCAGCCTGATCACGCCTCGAGGAGATGAGACGGCCGGCAACGCCGTGGGCGAAGCCCTCGACGTCGCCGGCCGCCGGATCGTTCCCGACGAGACGCACTGCCGTTTCCCGGGCGAAACCTTCGATCGGCACCTGGTAGAGGTCTTCGGCGATCGCGTGCTCGATCGCCTCCCCGGGCGCCTGCTGCACCAGATCGATCTGATACAGCGCCTTCAGAGCGGTTTCCCTGGCTTTACGCCTTCGTGACGGCATGTGCGGCTCTTCGGTCGTTCGCTCAGGCGTGAAGCGCCTTGAGCGGAGTGTGGTTCTGGTCCTTGAGCACCTTCTCGCGCAGCTCGCGATACTTCAGAGACGCGTGGGCGGCGGCGAGGCGGGCGATCGGCACGCGGAACGGGGAGCAGCTGACGTAGTCGAGGCCCTGCTTGAACAGGAACTCGACGGAGGCGGGGTCGCCGCCCTGCTCGCCGCAGATGCCGACCTTCAGCGTGGAGCGGGTCTTGCGGCCGCGTTCGACGCAGATCTGGATGAGCTGGCCGATGCCTTCCTGATCGACGGTCTGGAACGGATCGGCGTCGAGAATGCGCTTCTCGAGGTAGTCGTGCATGAAGCCGCCGATGTCGTCGCGGCTGAAGCCGAAGCCCATCTGGGTCAGGTCGTTGGTGCCGAACGAGAAGAACTCGCAGGTCTTGGCCATGCGATCGCCCAACAGCGCGGCGCGCGGGATCTCGATCATCGTGCCGTAATGGTAGTCGATCTTCTTCAGGCCGCTGCTCTTCAGCACTTCCTCATACACGCGGTCGACGATCTTCTTGGTGTAATCGAGTTCGCGCACGTCGCAGGTGACCGGAACCATGATCTCGGGGTGAACCTTCTTGCCGTCCTTCAGCAGCTCGGCCGAAGCCTCGAAGATCGCCCTGATCTGCATCTCGGAGATCTCGGGATAGGTGACGCCGAGGCGGACGCCGCGGTGACCCATCATCGGGTTGTTCTCGTGGAGGGCTTCACCGCGCTTCTTGATGTCCTCGACCTTGATCTTGAGGCTCTTGGCGAGCTCGGCCATCTTTTCTTCCGACTGCGGAACGAACTCGTGCAGCGGCGGATCGAGCAGGCGGAAGGTCACGGGCAGGCCTTCCATCTCGGCCAGGGTCGCCTTGATGTCCTTCTTCACGAACGGATACAGCTCGTCGAGAGCGGCCTTGCGCTCCTCGAGCGTGTTGGAGAGGATCATCTTGCGGAGCAGGAACAGGGGCTTGTCCGAGCCTTCGCCGTAGAACATGTGCTCGGTGCGGAACAGGCCGATGCCCTCGGCGCCGAACTGGCGGGCGATCTTCGCGTCGGCCGGCGTGTCGGCGTTCGTCCAGACCTGCATCTTGCGATGCTTGTCGACCATCTTCATGAACTTCTGGAAGCGCGGATTCTCGCTGGCGTCCATCATCTTCAGCTCGCCCTCGTAGACGAGGCCGCGGGTGCCGTTCAGGGTGATCAGGTCGCCTTCCTTGAAGGTCTTCTTGGAACCGGTGATTTTGAGCGTCTTGTGCTCGACGTCGGGGTGGAGCATGCCGGCGCCGACGATGCAGCACTTGCCCCAGCCGCGGGCCACGAGAGCCGCGTGCGAGGTCATGCCGCCGCGGGCGGTCAGGATGCCCTGAGCCGCGCGCATGCCTTCGACGTCTTCGGGGTTCGTCTCTTCGCGCACGAGAATGGTCTTCTTGCCCTTCTTGGCCCAGGCGACGGCGTCGGCCGCGGTGAACACGATGTGGCCCGTGGCGCCGCCGGGGCCGGCGGGGAGACCCTTGGCGACCGGTTCGCTCTTCTTCTCGGCGGCCGGGTCAATGATCGGGTGGAGCAGCTCGTCGAGCTGGGCCGGCTTCACGCGCAGGACGGCCATTTCCTCGGTGATGAGCTTCTCTTCGAGCATATCCATCGCCATGTTCAGGGCGGCGGTGCCGGTGCGCTTGCCGCTGCGGCACTGGAGCATGTACAGCTTGCCTTCCTGGATCGTGAACTCGATGTCCTGCATGTCTTTGTAATGCGACTCGAGCTTGTTCCGGATATCGACGAGCTGCTTGTAGGTCGAGGGCATCTCCTCTTCGAGGCTGCGGAGGTGCTTGTTCTGTTCGTTCTTGGTGTCGTTGTTCAGCGGGCTGGGGGTGCGGATGCCGGCGACGACGTCCTCGCCCTGGGCGTTGACCAGCCACTCGCCGTAGAACTTGTTCTCGCCGTTGGCCGGGTTGCGGGTGAACGCCACGCCGGTGGCCGAGGTGTCACCCATGTTGCCGAACACCATGGCCTGGACGGTGACGGCCGTGCCCCACTCGTCCGGGATGCCCTCGATGCGGCGATAGGAGATGGCGCGCTTGCCGTTCCAGCTCTTGAACACGGCGCCGATGCCGCCCCACAGCTGTTCCATGTGGTCGTCCGGGAATTCCTTGCCCAGAACCTTCTTGACGTGGGCGCGGAAATCGCCGGCCAGCTTTTCGAGTTCTTCGGCGGTCAGGTCGGTGTCGGACTTGTAGCCCTTCTTGGCCTTGATCTCGTGGAGCATGTCGTCGAGCTGCTTGCGGATGCCCTTGCCCTCGGCGGGCTCGATGCCTTCAGCCTTCTCCATGACGACGTCGGAATACATCATGATCAGGCGGCGGTAGGCGTCCCAGACGAAGCGCGGATTGTTGGTCTTCTTGATCAGCGCGGGGATCGTCTTGGTCGTCAGACCGACGTTCAGAACGGTTTCCATCATGCCGGGCATCGACTGGCGGGCGCCCGAGCGGCAGGAGAGCAGGAGCGGGTTGGTGGTGTCGCCGAACTTCATTCCCATCGTCTCTTCGATCGCCTTCAGGCCGGTCTTGACCTGCGCGTCGAGATCCTTGGGATACTTGCTGCCGAGCTGGAAATACTCGGTACAGCATTCGGTGGTCACGGTGAAACCGGCCGGGACCGGCAGCCCGATGTGGCACATCTCGGCAAGATTCGCGCCCTTGCCGCCGAGGAGATCCTTCATGTTCTCGCGGCCATCGGCCTTCCCGCCACCGAAAACGTATACGTATTTGTTCATCCCAGGTGCCCTCCTATGATTTCTGACCTGCAGGGGAAAAATCCCCTGCTTGGCGGAAAAGTCTAGCACAGGCCTGGGTTCAATTCAAGAGATCATGATGAAGAATGGCCGGTTCCCGATGGAAAACGTCGCACGGAACCGGTGCCGGGCAACGGGAAGAATGCCTGAAACAGGGGCGGGACCGGGAGAAAATCCGGGCCGGGTCAGCTCGACTGCCGACCCCCGCAAAGTTTTTCGATTTCGGCGATGACGTCGCGCGGATCGAACGGTTTGAGAATGAAACCGTCTGCGCCCGCTTCCAGGGCACATTTGCGGTCCTGCTCGAGGGCGAGGGCCGTGATCATGACGACCGGGATGTTCTTCGAGGCGGGGTCGCTCTTGATCAGTTTGCAGACCTGGTACCCGTCCATTTCAGGCATGGCGATGTCGAGGATGACGAGATCGGGCTGTTCCGCCTTCACCTTCGCGAACGTCTCTTTTGGCGAGACCACTTCGATGCTCTCATACCCGTAGACGTTGAGGATCGTCTTCAGGAGGAGAAGAATCTGCTCCTCGTCGTCTACGATCAGTATGCGTCTGCGGGGGCCGCTGCTTTTCGTCGCGTCCATCATCATCATTTGGCGAACGGTTCTCCGGAGTCTGGCTGGAATTTCAGCTTTTATTGCGTTGTCCGGGGTGCCTTCTGACTACACTATGACCGGATACCGAAAAATCTATCATCGAGGGGTGCCCTTGTCAACCATACATTGACACGTGCATACGGCGATGTTACCATGTTTCGTATGCTGCAGATAGCCGGAAAGCCCCTTTGGAACTGGATTCTTGCGATCAGCCTCGCCGTCGCGGGATTTTTCGCCGGCATGATGCTTTTCAGTCCGCGCCCGAGAACCATCAGCACGATGCGCGTCGAGGCTTGCCTCGAAGCCTATATCAGCCATCGGCATACCGGCGATGCCGCGAAGCTCCGCAGCGAGCTCGCTCGTCTTCACCTGAAACCGGCGGAGTTCGAAAAGATCATCGACCGGTTCATCCATTACCGGATGTCGAAATCCTCACTCGATCAGGCGATGAAGCTGCTCGACGCATTCCGGAGCGGTTACCGGATCGTCCCCGAACGGGTCGAATCCCCGACCGACGCTTCCGAACCCTTCGCTCTCGACGCCGAAATTCTCACCGTGTTCAGGACCCGTCCCGAACTCGTGAAAAAGGCGTTCGAAAGCTGAACCGATGAAACGAGGAGGCTGACTTGCAGAACCTGCCGCGCTTCTTGCAGAAGATCGTCACCCTGGCGTTTTCCTTTCTCGTCTTCATCACGGTTCTCCTGTTGAGCAGCAAACATCGCCAACTGCTGACGAACGTCGGCATGATCCTGATGATCACGGTCGTGTACGTCGAGGTGCTGATGATTCGCGATCATCTCTGGCTGATCGAGGGTAGCCTGAGCGAGGCTCGGCGCTGGCGTGACGCGTTCTTCTCCAAGCAGACGATGCGGCAGCAGCGCCTGAGAAAGCTCATCACCGTCCTCTTCGCGACGGTGATTTTCTCGTGCGTGTTCGTCTATACGAAAAGCGAGAACGAGTTGTTCACCTTTCTCGGCACCGTTCTCATGATCACCGTTCTGTATTTCGAAGTCCTGACGATTCGCGATGAGGTGCTCTCCCTCTCGTCGAGCCTCAAGGCGCACGAGATCGCGGAAGCAGCAAAAAAAGAGGTTGCGCCCCCGGACGAAGCCGTTCGGCCGGGAACGGAGCCCTCCGATTCGCCGCCGCCCGCCCCGCAGGACAACCGCTGAGCGATGCCCCGCCCTTCTTCCTTCGTGAGACGCGTCGGAACTGGGCTTGCCATGCTCGTTCTGTTATCCCCCCTTTCCGGGAACCTCGAAGCGAAAGAGACCGGCCCGGTTTGGCGGCAGATCTCCGGCGTCGCCACCGAAACCGTGTTTCTCCGGCGCGGAAACGGATCAATCCGGATTCCTGACGGCATGCCCACGCTGGCCGCCGGCGACCTGGTTCGGACCAGGCCGTTTCTCCATACGGAGCTTGCTTCCATGACCGAGTTTGTCCGCGCCGGAGCGGGGGACAAGCTGGAACTCTACCCCGGCTCGGTTCTTGCCCTCGGGAGGAACGCGCTGCGACTCGATCTCGGTCGCATGCGGCTCGTCGCCTCGGGCGGCGTCGGTCTGTCGGTCGATATCCGGCGGGGCGTCGTCGAGATGCCCGACGGGGAGCTGCTCCTCGAGACCTCCCCGGCCGGCGACGTAACGCTCGCCCTTCGTCGCGGAACGGGCTGGATCAAGATGGACGATCGCACGATCGGGAAACTCTCGCCGGGAAAACAATACTATATTCCAAAATATGGAACTCCCGAAAAACCCGTCGATGCCGGCCGGATGTGGGAGGCTCCCCCTGTCTTCTGGCGGATGCCGCAACCGCCGGCCCCGTCCCGCCCGGACGTCCCGGACGAGGACGAGACGGCTTCCGAGACCGACGATCTCGCCTCGGGAACGGAGGTGCCCGCCTCCGATACCGGGGACCTCGCGACCCGCACGGACGATCTCGCCCCCGTTGCCTCGCCGACGGCGGATCCGGCGTCGACGGAAGGCGATGTCCCGCCGCTTGCAACCGGTGCGACGCAGGATGTGACGGTTCCCTCGGCCGCGCATCCCGGCGCGGCCGTCGTCTCGACTCCGGTCGAACAGCCCGTTTCCGGAGAATAACGGGACCGGGGGCTTCTTTCGCGACCCTTGTTTGTCTCCCCTTCACAAAGCTCCGACTTCTGCCGATAGGATGTGGCGCCGCCAGATGCGCGGACATGCACCCAGCGGAACATACCGGAGAACTGCCATGATCCTTTTCTGGATTCTATCTGTCGTGACTGTCGGTCTGATCGTGAAGGAGGCTTACCACCATGTTTAGGCGCATCATTTTGTATGCCCTCGTATCGATGTTCTGGGCGACGAGCCTCGCAGGCTGCATGTGACGAACATGACGTTGCCCGAAACGACGAACCGGGTTCCTGAACGGAACCCGGTTCGCTGTATGAGGCGACCGTGTGTGCTTAGTAGCCCTTGGCGCCGCCGGTGGCGGGCGCGTCGCCGCGGATGATGGCGACGGAGGCGCTTGCGCCGATGCGGGTGGCGCCGGCGGCGACCATCTGCTGGGCGGTCTGGGTGTCGCGGATGCCGCCGCTGGCCTTCACGCCCATGGACGGGCCGACGGTCTTGCGCATGAGAGCGATGTCGGCGGCCGTTGCGCCGCCCGAGCTGAAGCCGGTCGATGTTTTCACAAAGTCGGCGCCGGCGGCCTTCGCCAGCTCGCAGCCCTTCACCTTCTCTTCATCGGTCAGAAGAGAGGTTTCGAGGATGACCTTGACGGTGTGGCCGTTGGCGGCCTCGACGACGCGGGCGATGTCGTTCTTGACCAATTCGTAATCCTTCGACTTGAGGGCTCCGACGTTGATGACCATGTCGATCTCGTCGGCGCCGTTCGCGATCGCATCGCGAGTTTCCATCGCCTTGGTGAACGAGGAGGTGGCCCCGAGCGGGAAGCCGACGACGGTGCAGACCATGACGCCGCTGCCGGCGAGCAGCTTCGCGGCGAGGCCGACGTAGGCCGGATTGACGCAGACCGATGCGAACCGCGACTGGCGGGCTTCTTCGCACAGTTTCGTGATCTCGGCGGTCGTGGCGGTGGGCTTGAGCAGGGTGTGGTCGATGTAGCGCGCCAGTTCCGCGGGAGGGACGAGGGCGTCGTGGCCCTTTTCGATGCGGTCGGCGCCGGCGGCGATGACCTGCTTCACCGAGGAGGGGCAGTTGGAGGCGCAGCTTCCGTAGGTGCGGGGGCAGTTGTCGCGGAGGCACGAGCCGGAACCCTGCGCCTGGTCGGCTTTCGCCGGGAGGGGCGAGAAGGCGGGCGTCGACGAGACGGTTCCGGTCGAGCAGGAGCCGCAGCCGCCGGTTCCCGTGCATGTGGCGCACTTGTGCTCGGGCTTCACGACGATGGTGCCGCGGCCGAAGCGAACGCCCATCCCTTCGAGATCGCGTCGGAAGCTGTCGATCTTGCGGGCGATGCCGGACGGGAAGTAGCGCGACGCATCGAGCAGGGATTCGTCCGTCACCGTAACGGGAATCCCTTCGCACAGGGCGTAAGAGATGACCTGGGTCGCGTAGCTGTCGGCGATCAGATTCGCCGCCTTGGAAAGCGTGTTCAGCGAGAGCGACGGGATAACCAGTTCGCTGATGCCGCGGATCGCGTCGCAGGCGTTCATGGTGCGTGAGGTATGCACCTGGACGGAGCCGCCGAGATTTTTGACGCCGACGTTCTCGACCATGTAGTCGGAAACGAGCAGTCGGCCGCCCTGCGGAACGACGGCGCCGATCTGCTGCATCACCTGATCGACGACTTTGAAGTTCGCCGTCACGAGGACCGCGACGCACCCCGACGCCGTGGGTCGGCCCTGCGAGCCCGCCGCCTGGGGCGGGGTGTATGAGCCGCCGCGATTCGAGGACTGGGATTTGAGCTTCAACATCACTTCACGGGCGATCTGTTCTACGATCTGTTCCATGTCAACGTCTCCTGGTCAGCGGGTGGCTTCGGTCGATTTGTCGAAAATGCATGCGTCGTGGAGGTGTATCGCGTCGACGATGCCCACGATCGCGGCATCGGCGGCGGCTTCCTTGATGCCCAGCATCTGCTGGACGGAACTGCCTTCCTTCATGATCATCACGAGTTCGTCTATATCTGAGCCTATAAAATCAATGCACAGCACCTCTGAGCCCTGCGGCTTCAGCCCCATGTCGACGGGCTGGACGAGCAGCAGCGGGTGCGCGTCGAAAACGCGGTTCTTGACGGTCGATACGACCTTTTTGACGACTCTTCCGATCTGCATGGTCAGCGCTCGATCGAGTCTACGATGCCGATGATGGTGGCATCCGACGGGGGGCGCTGCCTGCCGGGGAAGGGGAGGGCGGCTTCGCCGCCGCCGCACAGGAAGACGGTTTCGCCTGCCCCGGCCCCGATCGAGTCTGTCGCGACGAACGGCTTGCCCCTGGGGTTGCCGCTTCCGTCGATGGCTGTGACGATGAGGAGCTTCAGCCCCTCCATCATGTGGTCTTTCTGGGTGCAGACCACGCGCCCGAGAACGCGCCCGAGATACATGCCGACTCCGGTTCCAGTGTGAAATGACGGCCAGCGGCCGGTACGTTGTCCACTCTACCAGAACCCCGACCCCCATGCAATATCCCTCGCGGCGTGACACCGGGTTCATACGTTTGTCTGGTCCCTGGCTGAGCCCGGGGCCTCCTTCCCTCGAGGGTGAACGCCTCGACGCGCGCTCGAACGTACGGGTGGGATTGAATTTCGGGTCGGGGTGGAGCATCATGGAAAGGCATCAATTTTCGAGGAGGCGCGCATGAAGCCGCTGAGTCACCGTTACGACGCCTTCATCTGGGACTGGAACGGCACCCTGATCGACGACGTGAGGGTCTGCGTCGAGATTCTCAACCGCAGTCTCGCGTCGCGGGGATTGCCTCAACTGTCCGCTGAAAAATATCTTGAGATATTTGAATTTCCCGTGATCAATTTCTACCGAAGCGCCGGGTTCGACTTTTCGAGCGAGCCGTTCGAGAAGATCGGCAGAGAGTATATCAATGCCTATGAATCGGCCATGTTCGGCTGCCATCTCCACGAAGGGGCCAGGGATCTGCTCGACCGGCTTCGCTCAGAGGGAAAACAGCAATACGTTCTTTCGGCCCTGTTCGAACGCGATCTGAAACGCATCATCGAGCATTTCGATCTGGCCGGCTACTTCGCGGCGGTTCGCGGCCTCCCGGACCAGTATGCGGCCAGCAAGATCGAGCTGGGAAAACGCCTCGTGCAGGAGTGCGGCGTCGACACGGCCCGAACCCTGATGATCGGCGACACGCTGCACGATCTCGAGACGGCGCGCCAGCTCGGCATCGACTGCGTCCTGGTGGCCGCCGGCCACAATTCGCACGCCCGGCTCGCGACCGGCGGCGTTCCCGTCTATCGCTCTCTCGACGAACTGGAGTTCTGACCGGGGGAGCGTCCGCCCGGAGCGGTCAGGCCCGGACGTCGATCTTCTGTCCCAGCCGCGGCAGGGGAATGCCCCGGTTCTGCTGCGCCGGAACCGGCTTCGGTTCTGCCGGTTGCGCTCGAGCCGGTTGGGCGTCGTTCGGACGTTCGACGGTCGCCGGCGGGACCTCGCGGCGAAGCATCCAGGGCGGCTGGTAGGTCGTGTTCTGTGAGATGCGGTCCATGGGTTTCCCTCACGGCTGAAATGCGTTCCGGACCAATCGTACCCGAAGGGATTCTCCTCTGTCAAACGGGAGGCGCCCGCCGGGGATCGGAAACCGCTCCGAGGCGCTTGATGATCTCGTTCGCGCTCGCCTCGACGGTCTTGTCGGTCACGTCCATCACCTCGAAGCCGCCTTTCGCGAAGAGTCTTCCGGCGAACTCGAGTTCCTCGACGACCTTGGCGGGCTCGACGTAATCGGTTCGCTCCCTCATGCCGAGCATGCCGCTCCGGTGCCTCCTGAACGTGAGAAGACGGTCGGGGGACAGGGTCAGCCCGATGACCCGGGAGGCATCCTGCCGGAAGAGGATGTCCGGGATCTCCAGGCCGGGGACGATTGGGAAGTTGGCGACTTTCCAGCCGAGGACGGAGAGATAGATGCTGAGGGGCGTTTTCCCGGTGCGCGAGACGCCGAGGAGAAGGATATCCGCCTCATGCCAGGTTTCCTGGTTGCGGCCGTCGTCGTGGGACATGGTGAACTCGATCGCGGCCACGCGGTCGAAATATTCCCTGTGAAGTCGTCTGTACAAGCCGGGTTGGCCGAGGGGCGGCATGTTGAGCCTCTTCGCCAGCGTGTCGAGGAGGGGGCCCGTGATATCCAGGGCCGTGATGCCGCGCCTGTCGGCGAGCTTCCGCATGTATCCGCCGAGCCCGGCGTCGACGAGGGAAAAGACGATGATGCCGTCCGATTCCGCGGCGAGGTCCGCGGCGCGATCGAGTTGGGCGCTTTCCCGGACATTCCCGAGGGTGACGACCTCAACGCTGGCGTCGGGAAACTGCGCGAGGACGGTGTTCACAACCTGCTCGCCGCACGCCCCGACGCCTCCCGACACGACGAAGATCCTGCAGATGCCGCCTGGTTTGCTCATGCCTGGTTGCGCTCCGTTACACTATATAAAATACGATATATATTAAGTGGTTCTGATTTTCCCTTCACCTCGACGCTGCCGAGGCTCACGCAGGACTCTCCTTCCGGAAGCAGGGCACGGCAGGAGGCGGAAAGCACGACCCGGGGCCGGCCGGCGAGTTTGTCGGCGCAGGCCAGGAGACGGGCGGCGGTGTTGACCGCGTCGCCGATGACGGTGTGGTCGCGCCTCGGCCCCGAGCCGATGAACCCGCTGATGACCGGGCCGGCCGAGACCCCGACCGAGACGGGGAAGGGCAGGTGCAGACCGCCGGCGTCTCCCAGACGGCGCACGGCTTCCAGCAGACGAGCGGCGTTTTCCGCCTGGGGGCCGCCGCGGAAGACGACCAGCATCTTTTCGCCGATGACCTTGTCGACGTCTCCGCCGGCCCCGATGAAAAGATCGCACAGGAGGGTCGTCTGCGTCGTCAGGGCCTCGAACAGACTGTCCGTGGCCATCGATGCCATGAAGCCCTGGAACCCCGGGACGCCTGTCATCGCGATGACCGCGTCGATGCGTTCTCCGTCGGCTCCTGCCGAGGGCTCCTCCCCGGATGCCCCTGTCACGGCAGATTTGCGGGCTTCGCTCGACATCATGGTCCTGATGAGCTCGCGTTCCTGCAGACTGCGGGCCATCCGGTCGAACGAGCGCTGCAGGTCGCCGATTTCGTCGGTCCTGTAGCTGCCAATGCGCGTTTCGAATCTGCCCGCCGCCAGTTCCTTCATGCCGGCTTCGAGCCCACGGATGGGGGCGATCAGGTCGACGGCGGAACGCCAGGCCAGAAGAAGGGTCGCGAGTATGCCTGCCGCCAGCCAGAGAAACAGCCCCCTCTGAACGCTGTGTGTGGCGGCCAGGATGGGGAGTTCCGATGCGGCGGCGGCGAGAAACACCCTCGGATTATACACGCCGGGGCGGGCCTCGACCAGGAAGCTGAACGCGCCGTTGCCGGTCCGGAAACTCATCGGCGTGTTCCCGGCCTGCGTCCACCTCGCGATCCCGGCGATCGGCGTGAACATGCCGCCGATATCGGGCCTGATCATGGCTGCGCAGTTCTGCAACGGGCAGCCGAACAGTGCGAATCGCGACGGATTGTCTCGGATGATGTCCTGGAGGGCATCCTGTTCCATGCGCGAAGCGTTGTATGTGATCGAGATGAAGCCGCGAGGCCGCTCGACGTCGGGCAGAAGGAGGTTCGAGATGCCGTAGACGCCGTTCCCGCCGGGCAGAAGAATGTGTACGAGGGGCGAATAGAGGAATGGATAGGAAATGTCGGAGATGAAGACCGACCTGAAGATCGAGAAGCCGATGTCGATCGCCATCTCCTTTTTGACGGCGTTTCCGAGCGGCTCCGCGCTGACCGACCGTGCGGGGGCGTCGCCGATCGAGTCGAAGAGAAGGTCGGCGATGCTCGAGAGATAGAAGATGAACCCGGTGTTTGCCGGCTCGTCAGCGGCCCCTTCCCGGATATAAAATTTCCATCCTCCGGGCGCCGCGAGAATGATCTGGTTTATGTAATAGGGAATGGGCCCGCGATGCGAAGCGTTCTTGATCGCGGCGAGCAGCCTCGTGAGAGAAGAGGCACCGCCGGATGGCGTCGTGCCGGCGAACGCGGTTTCGCTTGCCGGGGAGCCGGCGGCCTTCGGGGGAGGGGCATGCCCGTATTTCTGGATTGCCCGCATGATGCCCGGATGGGTGCCCAGCCGCTCGATGCGGTCCCAGACGAAAGGATACCGGAGTTGATGGAGGCGGTCGACCTCGTCGAGCTGCTGGACGAGGTCGAACCGCTCGTTCCGCGTGCGGATATGGAGGTCTTCCGCCGAAAACCTCGCCGTTCCGGCGAGAATGGCCGCGAAGGGGAGGAGCGCCGCCGCGAGGAATCCAGTCAGAAGCTGGCTGAAGAGGGACTTCGCGAGGCCGCCGCCCCGGAAGATCGTCCGGTACCAGACGCCGGCGCCAGCCAGATACAGCAGGAGCAACGCGGCCGCGACCGGCGGTCGCCGGGTGAAATCCTCTGCCGGCGAGGGCAGGGGAGTGGCGAGCGTGAACGTGAGCGGCTTGCCGGAAACGACCGTTTCGTTCCTGGAGACGACGTACCGCGCGCCTCTGTTTTCGATGAGGCCGGAGGCCGATTCCGAGAGGCCGAGCGGGAAGTGAGGGGAGAAAATGGTGGAGGGAGCCGACGCTCCGTCGGCCGCGGGACGGCTGTCGATCCTGACTTCCATTCCGTCCGCGTTCAGGAGTTTGAGGAGGGTCCGCAGAGGAACCTCGTCTCCGGCATGTCGCGGAAAGACCGCCAGCAGATAGCCGGCGACGGGGCGATAGCGGGTTCTCCGCGGTGAAAGTGACAGCGCCGATGTGGCGATATCCGCTTCGCGGATCTCGAAGGGGCGCAGAAGCGGTCGCCAGTAAAACCAGGTGTTCTGGCCGTTTCGCATGGCGGGAACGGCCTCGTTCAGCATGTTCGCCTCAAGGCGGCCGAGGCCGACATGCTTGCCGACGAGGGCGGGAATCCCGGAGGCTACGGAAGGCATGCTTTGGATCGAGGTTCCATCGAAGTTGCAGGCCCCCTTCGCGAGCAGGTCGCGCAGAAAAGCGGCCGGCGTCGTTTCGTCGGAGCCTGTGCAGAAAACGAGAGGCCAGGAGGCGGGCGGGGCCTCGGGCCGGCGGTACAGGACCGCGGCGAGCGTCGGACGGAACTCCAGCGATGCCAGCTCCGACACCGCTTCCCTGCAGGCGGCAAGGCGTGTCTCCTCGCCCCGGTCCGGATCGCTTTCCAGGAACGTGACGGCCAGTCTGTCGCATAGCTGGTCGAGCCGGTCTTCGATCATGTGAATCACCGGGTTCGTCACCCGAAGTTTCAGCATCGCCGTTTCGTGTGTCTCGAGCGCTTCCCGCACGATTCGCCCGGTCGTGCCGTTCAGCCGTGAGTCCGTCGCAACGAACAGGGAGACGAACGGAAGGGCCAGGAACAGCAGTCCCGGCAGAAATGCGAACGCCCATTTCCAGCGAACGTCCTCATCGGGGCGCGGGGGGACTATGTTCGCGGAAATCGGATCCCCGGGGGAGGATGACGGCGTGCCGGCGTTTTCATTCGGAGCGTCCGGAGCGTCGTCTGCGGGTGAACGTAGATGATCTGATATTGAAACATCGGGAAGGGCGATGGCCACGGCCGACGACTCGTGGCCGGGGATCGGCAGGGCGCGGGGGGCATATTCGCCGAGGAAGGGCGCCAATGCAGCGTCGACGGCGATCGGATGCTTCGGCACCAGCTTGGTTAGCGCCTCGAGTTCGGCGGCCCGTCCGATCGCGGGGCCGAGAAGGGCAAAGTCGAGACGAGTGGACGGGTGGCCGATCGCCCCGCTGAGAAGGCGGCCGCCGGCGATGCCGATTCCCGCCTGGTAGGTGAACATTCCGGCGGCCCGTCGTTCGCGGTTGATCGAAGCCATGGCGCCGAGCATCGCCTGGCCGGCCCGTATGGCGCGGATGACGGCGGGCGAACCGTCCGGCGACTCGATGAAAACAGCCTGAATGGCGTCGCCGATGAACTTGTCGATACGGCCGCCCTCGGCCGCGATCAGAGGCGCCATCGCGGCGAAGTGCCGCTCGAGGAGACGCGTGATCTCCGTCGGGGGCTTGCTCTCACAGAGAGGGGTGAATCCCCGGATATCCGAGATGAGGATGATCCCCTCGAACGTGCCGGCCGAAAGAGCCATGCCCGGATCCGCGGCGCTTTCCAGCGTCGCAATCGCCTGGTCCGAGACGAGAGCCGCCAGCCGCCGGCGCTCGCGCAGGCCTTCGACCATGGTGCCGAATGCGGCGCTCAGACGGCCCAGTTCGTCCGGCCGCGGATCGGTGACGGAGACGGACAAATCGCCGCGTCCGACGTTCTCGAGTGCTTCCCGCAGGGCCAGGATCGGCCGGAGCATCCGGCGGGCCGTGATCCGGCCGGAAAGCAGCACGAGCACCATGCAGAAGACGGCGAGCATCGAGACCAGCATCCGCCGATACGATTCCTCGGCGAGGATCACGGCCGTATCAGCCGTGGCGGCGAAAACGAAGCCCGGAAAACCGAGGGAAGGCAGGGCGATGCGGGCCGCTTCCGGCGTGATTTCGATGACCGGTCCGTTCCGCTGGGCGGCGCTTCTGGCAACGTTCCGCAAGTGATGGAACAGCGCCGCGGTTTCATGCCGGGTCGCCGGCGTGAGGCGCGTCATACGGCCGTGCCTGTGACGGTATGCCGCGAGCAGACTCCCGGGAGTGCGCAATTGCGCTTCGGCCAGGTTGTTCAGGATGATGCGGTTCGCGAGATCGTCGGCGTTCCAGGCGATGATGACCGCATAGGTGTCGATTCCGTCGACGGCGACGATGTCATACAGGATGTTGGCCCGCCGGGGACCGACGTGATAATTGAAGGGAATGGCCCTTGTCTGCTCGGCTTCGCTGGCGATCGAGTTGCCGGTCGCCCCGTCGTATCCGGCGATGAAAGCCCGGTCTTCCTCCGTCAGCGTGTCGGGACCGATGGCGCCCGGGCCGGCCTGCCTGACGCGGTTGTTCCTCAGAGACCGGAGAAGTCCGGTCCGGCAGAACCGCATCACGCCCTCCAGGGCGCTGAGGGGATACCCCCGGCTGGATGACGCGCGCATCGTCCCCTGGCTGTCCATCACGGCGACGAACATCAGCTGATTCTTTCCCTTTTCGTCGCGGAACTGGTTTCTGATCAGATCGAGAAGCCCCGGCGCATCCAGCCCGTGCTTCGCCATCTGTTCGCGGAGAAACGGTGCCTGGAGCATCCGCAGGAACGACGTCTGGAAACTTCCGGAAAGCCGTTCCCTGGCTGAGTCGACCCCTTCGAGAGCGCTCCGGATGCGCGTGATGACGGCGTGGCGCTCGGTGTTCGCCGTTTCCTGGATGAACGCATGGCTTCCGATCAGCAGCAGGCTGATGGGGAGAAGGGCCGAAAGCGAGAACAGGGCCGAAAACCTGATGCCGAAGGGGAGCGCCGGCCAGACGCCGAGCAGCATGCCGCGCGTCACGAATAGCAGGAAGCCCCCGCAGACGAGGAGGTTCACGAGAAAAACCGGTTCGGGCATGTTCGATTTGGGGATTTCCGGCTTCAGCAGAACCGCCATGTGCCTGCCGGTCGTCAGGTGTCGGGTGAACAGCCTGCCTTCGTTGAGGCGGATGTTGGACGGTGTTCCGCGGATTTCCCAGTCCGATCTCTGGGCGTGGGGTCTCAGCCCCTGCCGCCATCGGCAAAAACTTTCTGACTTTGCGAGAGACTCCGGGAGAAGATCGGGAACGGCACTTCGGAGCGTCCGGATGAAGCCGGCCGGTGCTCCCCCGCGCCGATGATGCGCCCGAAGCGCCGAGGTGAGGCCGAACTTCGTCACCGCGTCGAGGTCGCGGAATATCAAGAAAAATCCGCGCCGTCGGCCGTCCGGGAGCGTGATGCCGTTCCAGATCAGGAGGGCCGAGGTCCGTTCGTGGATCATCCGGGTCGGGATGCCTCGCTGGTACATGGCGAGATGGGAGGCGCTCTGTCCCGTGCCGAACGCGGCCACCACAAGTTTTTCCGCCCGCCTGAGAGCCTGGGGCGAAAGCCGCGCGTTCATCGAGTAGTGGGCGAGGCAGGCGAACGCCGTCGAAAGGACGCGGGGAGGGACCTTGACCGAGGACGAGGCGAGCGTCACACGCGGAGGCCTGTCGCCGGCATCGGGAGCGTCGTCCTCGAATACCCACAGATCGTGCGGAACGCTGAGGCCCGCCGCCCATGTCGCCGGTGGAAATGGGGACGGCAGTGGTGTCGGCCGTGACATCAGGGCCCGGAGGGCGGCGGCCGACCGTTCGAGATACGGTGCGGCGACTGCGCTGTTGGTCAGGGTCTCGAGTTCCCGCCGGGCGTCGCTTTCCAGATTTCGCTCCTGCCATGTCCGTTGTCGGGCCGCGAGAAACGACAGCCCGGCATTGATCGAGGCGAACGGCAGCGCCAGCAGCAGCAGGAGCAGCAGCGTGCCCGAAAGAGGAATGCGGGATCGCGGCGTTCCCGGTGACGGAACGGCGGCGTCTTTGACAGCGATAATATGAGTAGATATATTATTATCGTTCACGAAAAAATCGTCATGGCGATGGAATTTCCGACCGGTTCGGAGTATATCAGAACCTCGAACGTCGTTCGCATCCCATTCCCTTCCGAAAGTCACCGCATCGCATGATCGATCTTCACCGCAACCGCTTCGTGTCGGCGCATACGGCCGGTCTTTTTCTCGTCATCGTCGCGGCGACCCTCTGGAGCTTCGCCGGCGTAGCCGTCAAGCGACTTCCGGGGCTCGACCCGCTTGCAATCACCGGCTGGCGCAGCGTATTTGCGCTTCCGGTCATCCTTGCCGTCTGGGCGAACTGCGGCGTCGCCGTCAGGCCCGGCACGCGGAGGGTGATGTTCGGCTCGGCCCTGTCGTATGCCGCGATGGTGATGTTATTTATCTCCGCGACTCGCATGACGACTGCCGCAAACGCGATCGTTCTGCAATATACGGCCCCGCTGTGGGTGGCCGTGTTTTCGCGGCTGGTTCTCGGCGAAATCGTCACGCGCCGGGAGTGGCTGATGATGGCGGCCTGTCTGGTCGGCATGGCTTTTTTCTTTCTCGATCGACTCAGCCTCGAAGGTCGGCTCGGCATCGTCTACGCCATCGTCTCGGGAATGGCCTGCGGGCTGAACACCCTCTTCCTTCGCCGGCTCTCGCGTGAAACCGTCCCCGAGCCCGCGGACGCCGCGGACGTTCCGGAACGTCCCGTGCGAACGGGCGACGGCTGGGCTGGCATTCCCGCGCTCGCCGCGGGAAACATCTTCGTCATTCTCTTCAGCTCGGCGTCCATGGCGCGTGATATCCCCGCCGATATGACGGAGTGGGCGATCATCTCCGCTCTCGGGGTGTTCCAACTGGCTCTCCCGTATGTGATCTTCCTCGTCGGCATCCGGTACGTGACGGCCGTCGAAAGCATCCTGTTCGCGATGCTCGAGGCGATCCTCAATCCGCTCTGGGCTGGCTTGGGGGCAGGGGAATGGCCGTCCGGGAACGCCGTTCTCGGCGCCGGTCTCATCCTCGGCTCGATGGCCGTCTACGGGATCGTTCGTGCGAATAGCCGCATTCCGGACAAAAGGTAAGGGCGGGAATCGCCGGATTCCCGCCCTGAAAACTCGCTTTCGGTCAGGCTTTCATGTCGAGGATCGTACCGAGCATCTCGTCCTTGGCCTTGATCAGCTTGCTCGCCATTTTGACGCCGTTCTCGGACTGCATGAGATCCGTCATGCCCTTCACCGGATCGGCGTTCATGGTGCCGGCCGCGGAATCGGCTCTGGCGATCGATTCCCTGAGGAGATTCGGGGTGCCGTTCGTGATTCTCATGTGCAACTCCCTTCGATGTCCTTCACCATAAGTATAACCCCGAACCGCCCCTTTGCCAAATGAAGGTCATTCGCGATTTTTGGCGAAGTAGCGAAGGAGGGACTGCGTAGAGCAATCGTGATGGAACAAGTCGGGCTCCTGGCCCGCGATGAACTCCTCTTCCTCGTTCAGAATCGTCTTCGCCAGCACCTTCCCCAGCTCGACGCCCCACTGGTCGAAGCTGTCGATGCGCCAGATGATGCCCTGCGTGAAGATCTTCATCTCGTACATCGAGACGAGGATGCCGAGCACGCGCGGCGTCAGTTTCTTTACGAGAATCGAGTTGGTGGGCCGGTTTCCGGGGAAGACCTTGTGCGGAACCAACATTTCAAGCTGTGTTTCGGATACTGAGCCGTTGAGTTCGGCCCGGACTTCGTCTTCGGTCTTGCCCTTCATCAGGGCTTCGGTCTGGGCGAAGAAGTTGGCCATCAGCTTGAGATGATGGTCGCCGATCGGGTTCTGGGAATTGACGCAGCCGATGAAGTCGCATGGAATCAGCTTTGTTCCCTGGTGGATCAGCTGGTAGAAGGCGTGCTGGCCGTTCGTTCCGGGCTCGCCCCAGATGATCGGCCCGGTCTGGTACTCGATGGGATTGCCCTCGCGGTCGACGCGCTTGCCGTTGCTTTCCATATCGCCCTGCTGGAAATACGCGGCGAAGCGGCTCAGATACTGGTCGTAGGGCAGAATCGCATGGGACTCGGCGCCGAAGAAATTGTTGTACCAGATGCCCAGCAGGGCCAGGATCATCGGGATGTTCTTCTCGGGCGGCGCCTCCATGAAGTGCCGGTCCATCGCATGCGCGCCCTCGAGAATCTCGACGAAGCGGTCGAATCCGATGGCGCAGGCGATCGGCAGACCGATGGCCGATGTGAACGAATACCGTCCGCCGACCCAGTCCCAGAACTCGAACATGTTGGACGGGTCGATGCCGAACTGCTCCACCAGCTTCCCGTTCGTCGAAAGGGCCACGAAATGGTTCCGCACGGCCTTCTCGTCGGAAAGCGCGGCGAGCAGCCACCGGCGCGCCGTGTGGGCGTTGGTCATCGTTTCCTGCGTGGTGAACGTTTTCGATGCGACGACGAACAGCGTCTCGGCCGGGTCGAGATCGCGCGTCTTCTCGTAGAAGTCCGTCCCGTCGACGTTCGACACGAACCGAACGGCCGGCCCCCCCTTTGCATACGGCTTGAGCGCCTCACAGACCATCACGGGCCCGAGATCGGAGCCTCCGATGCCGATGTTGACGACGGTCTTGATGGGTTTCCCCGTGTAACCGCGCCATTCGCCCGATCGCAGCCGCTCGGTGAACAGACGCATCCGTTCGAGAACGGCGTTGACCGCCGGCATCACATCCTCGCCGTCAACGAAAATGGGCGTGTTCGAACGGTTGCGAAGCGCGATGTGAAGAACCGCGCGGCCCTCGGTCCAGTTGATGCGGTCGCCGCGATACATCGATTTGGCCGCATCCTTCACCCCTGAGGCCTTCGCGAGGGCGATCAGAAGCGGCATCGTCGAGTCGGTGATCCGGTTCTTCGAGTAGTCGACGAGGATGTCCTCGAACTCGACGCTGTATTTCGCGAACCGGTCCGGATCCTGTGAGAACAGGTCGCGCATGTGCATGTGGCGGACATTCTGGTGATGATCCTTGAGGGCGCGCCATTCCGGGCTGCGGGTGAGGGGAGACCCGCTGCGGATCAACTTGTCCATCGGTGTTTCGAAAGGAAGCATGTTGTCCTCCTGCTGTGACGTTCGTCGGGCGAAATCAATCGACGTCAATCTACTCCATCAGTCGTCCGAGGGCAATATGCCAAACGGCTTCGGGATATGCGATACTTGATCATCACCAATCGTTCAGAGGAGGAGAGTATGCCCTTTCTTCGCTTGACCAGTTCCGCTCCCGAAACGCCCGCGAAGGCCGCCGCGCTCGCCGAAGAGCTTTCGCAGGCCGTTTCCCGCCTGCTCGGGAAGCCCGAGACCTACGTCATGATCTCGGTCGAGAAAGCCGAGATGCGCATGTCCGGAACCGACGAACCGGCGGCGTTCGTCGATCTGCGCAGCATCGGCGGCTTTTCGACGCAGAAGAACAAGGCCATCAGCGAAGCGGTTTCGGCGATCGTGAACAAGCACCTCGGCATTTCCGGAAGCCGGATTTTTCTCAATTTCACGGATATTCCGGCGTCTTCCTGGGGCTGGAACGGCGGCACCTTCGGGTGATCCTGGCCCGGGAAGCCCATCCGCGGCTCGAATCGAAGGTTCTTCCGGGTTTCCCGAAAATAGTGTACAATTGTGGCACTTTTCAATGACGCCCGGCCTTCGGGGGTGTTGCTGAGAGAACGAATCAGCTCTCATTGCATGAACAGGAGTTGTATTGATGAAGCGCATTGTCACGGCGGCCATACAGTTCGCAGCCAAGCCCATGGCGGTCGAAGAAAACATGGATCGCGCCTACGCTCTGCTCACCGAGTGCCACAAGGCATCCAAGGCTGACCTCGTCGTCTTCCAGGAAAGCGTCACCACCGGCTTCACGCCGCTCGGCGGGGCCAAAGACCTCTGGAACGTTGTCGACACCATCCCCGGCAGGCTCACCGACAGGGTCGTGGCTTGGGCGAAAGAGTTCAACACCTATATCGTCTTCCCGACCTACGAACGCGGCAAACGCGAAGGTCAGGTGTACAACAGCGCCGCGCTGATAGGTCCCGAGGGCATTCTCGGGGTGTATCGCAAGACCCACCCGTTCCCCACCGAACGCCTCGAGGGCGGCGGCTGGACGACTCCCGGCAGCAAGCCGTTCTGTGTCGAGACCCCCATCGGCAACATCGGCATCGTGATCTGCTACGACGGCGACTTCCCGGAACTGGCCCGCGTGACCACCCTGCAGGGCGCCGAGATCATCTGCCGCCCCTCCGCGTTCATGCGCACCTTCGACCACTGGGAACTCACGAATCGCGCCCGCGCCTACGACAACCACGTCTACTGGATCGCAACCAACAGCGTCGGCGTCGATGCCAGCGGGTCCTACTTCTTCGGTTCCTCCATGATCATCCATCCCAGCGGCGTCAAGATGGCCCAGGCCCGCGCCAGCGACGAGTTCGTCTGGGCCGAACTCGACCCCGACCCGATCCGCACCGTCGTGCCGAACTCCTCGTCGCCCCAGATCTTCGACCACATCGAGGACCGCAACGTCGTCTCCTACACCGGCATCATGAAGACCGGCCGCTCCTCCTTCGAGCCGGCCCGCCGCGTTCCCTACCAGCGCTGGCGGTGAACGGTTCTCGCCGGACGACAAGATAGAATAGCGGATAGTATACCGTGACGGCGCTCTCCGGAGCGCCGTCGCCGACTTCTCAGACACATCAAGCAAAACGGAAACGGAAACGGAACGATGAACAAAAAAGCGAATGAAAACCTCTCGCCGAAGGACGCGGCGAAGGGCCCTCTCGACGGCATCGTCGTGATCGACCTTACGCGCGTCCTCGCCGGCCCCTACTGTTCGATGATGCTCGCCGACATGGGCGCGACCGTGATCAAGATCGAGAGGCCCGAGGGGGGCGACGATGCCCGCGCGTTTACCCCATTCGTGAACGGCGAGAGCGCCTACTTCATGAGCATCAACCGGGGCAAGAAGAGCGTCACCCTGAATCTCAAGTCCGAACGCGGCCGCGGGATTCTGATCGATCTGGTCAAAAAAGCCGACGTCCTGATCGAGAATTTCAAGCCCGGCGTCATGGCCAAGCTGGGCCTGGCCTACGAAGAGCTCGCGAAACATAATCCGCGGCTCATTTATGCGGCGTCGTCCGGGTTCGGTCAGAACGGCCCCTACAGCGACCGGCCGGCTTACGACCTGATCATCCAGGGAATGGGCGGCCTGATGAGCATCACCGGCCCGAACGCCGAAACCCCCTCGAAAGTCGGCAGCTCGGTTGCCGACATCTTTGCCGGCATGTTCACCGCCATCGGCATTCTTGGGGCCCTCCACGCCCGCGAGCGGACCGGCCGCGGCCAGATGGTCGACGTCGGCATGCTCGACTGCATGGTCGCGATCCTCGAAAACGCGATCGCCCGCTTCGCCGCCACCGGAAAGGATCCGGTGCCGATCGGAAACGCGCATCCGTCGATCTCCCCCTTCGCGACCGTCACGACCTCCGACGGAGCCATCAACATCGCCTGCGGCAACGACGAGCTGTGGAAGAAGTTCTGCCGCCTCGCCGGCCTCGACGAGCTGATCGAGGATGCCCGGTTCAGGACGAATGGCGACCGCGTCAAACACTGGGCTGACCTGCAAAAGCTGATCAACGCGGCGATGAAAAAGAAGACGACCGACGCATGGATGGCGATCCTCCAGCCGGGCGGCATCCCCTGCGGCCCCATCAACCCGATCAGCCGGGTCATGGAAGACCCGCACCTGCTCGCGCGGAAGATGCTCGTCGAGGTCGCGCATCCCGTCGCCGGCCTGATGAAGATTCCCGGCGTGCCGATCAAGTTCTCCGATACCCTCTCGGAAGTCCGCGGCCCCGCTCCCCTGCTGGGCGAGCATACCGCCGCGGTCCTGGGCGAGATGCTCGGGCTGGGCCCCGTCGAGATCGAGTCCCTCAAGGCCCAGCAGGTGATCTGACCGGACTCCGCAGGCGGGAAAAATTCGCCGCCGGCCTCTTCCTTACGGGAGGGCCGGCGGTGCGCTGTTCTATGTTATAAACTATTTTATGTGGTGAATGCCTGCCGGGGCGTGCTGGACGGCGCGATGGTAGGTCACGGCGGGCTTTCCGAACAGCATGACGTACCCGATCAGGTTTTCTTCCGGGATGCCCAGCCAGGTCTTGAACTTCGGGGCGATGTCGTTGAACGCCCAGGTGGCAAGGCCGCACCAGAGGGTGCCGAGTCCCAGCGACTGGGCGAACAGCTCGAACTGGGTCATGGCGATGATGCAGTCCTGTTCGGGGGTCGCGATCGAGGTGGGGGCCGAGACGATCAGCATGTGGGGGGCGCGCCGGAAGATCGCGTCGATGTTCTTCTCGCGCCAGAGTGGAACGAAATCCCCAAAGAACTTGAGGTCGGGCGGAAGCTGGTCAGCTTTCGAGCGGGCCTCGATGATGTCGAGGAGCTCGGTGCGGATCTTCGTCATGACGGCCCGGTCATCGACGACGCTGAAAAAGACCTTGCGCGAGTTGCACCCGGTGGGAGCGTGCGCGGTGACGTCGAGAAGACGCTGGATCAGGTCGGGCGGCAGATTCTCGTCGAGATACCGGCGCACGGAGCGTCGGCCTTTGATGAGCGCTTCCATCTTGTCGGCATCCGGGAACCGCCCCTTGATCTGGGTTGATGCGGCCGGGTTCTTGCCGAAAATCGAAATGGCGCCGGTCGGGCAGACGGCGAGGCAGTGCTGGCATTTGATGCACTTCACCTCTTTCTCGGCCTTGATCGCCGGAGCGCCGGACTCGAGCGAGATGATGAGGGAGGGACAGTCCGCAGCGCAGGCGCCGCACTTGGTACAGCGGGTTGTATCGACCACGAAGTCGAGTGGCATGGTGAACCTCTCACGGGTGGATTTTGCCTCATTCAATCATGAAGCGGGCGGATTTGTAAAGCGGCGCAGTCGGCGATGACCGGGAGAGCGGAAATACGCTCTCGGGAAGCGGGTTGCATGATCAGGTTTTGATTGACATGGCCGGGGGGACGGGGGTATAGTCTCTGGACCGATCTCGCCCGCGCTTGCGGGGCGTCAGAAAGGGATAAGGTCGCCGTCGTCGCGGCTCCCAGACATCGAATGTGCTACTCAATACCGGGAAAGGTCGTGCGCATCGAGGGACGGAACGTCACCGTCGAGTATTTTGGCGAGCCTCGTCGCGCGATCAGCGAGATGCACGACCTCACCGTCGGTGACTACGTCTACGCCCAGGGCGGTTTCGTCATCCAGCGCATCCCCGCTACCGAAGCTGATTCCGTGCTGGCCTTCTGGAAGGAGACCTTCTTCGAACTCCAGGAGCGCGACCTCCAGCTTTCGCGGCTCCGACTCGACGACAGTTCGATCGATCGCGGCCTGCTGAGCCTGTTTGACCGTGCCCTAGAGGAGCGGCCCGTAACCGACGACGATCTCGAACAGCTTCTTACCCTCGAATCGCCGTCCGAGGTCGAGTATCTGTTCCGCGTCGCGAACTTCCTCCGCCATAAACGCCAGGGAAACTCCTGCTGCGTGCATGGGATCATCGAGTTCTCGAGCCACTGCTCCGGTGCCTGTCTCTATTGCGGTCTCTCGGCCGGAAATACGGCGCTCCCGCGGTACAGGCTCGATCGGGATGCCCTGCTGGGCGCGGTGCGCGAAGCGGTCGAAATCTGGGGGTTCAAGACGCTGGTGCTCCAGTCGGGCGAGGACGCCGGCCGTACCGTCGATGAACTGGTCGAAATCATCGCCGAAATCAAGGCCCGGTGGCCGCTGCTGCTGTTCATCAGCGTCGGCGAGATCAGCATCGACGCTCTTCGGCGTTGCTACGATGCGGGTGCCCGGGGCCTGTTGATGCGCTTCGAGACCTCGAATCCCGATCTCTACGCGCGCATGCGGCCGGGGCGACGGCTCGAGGACCGGCTAACCCTGCTTCGCGCCGCCCGCGAGACGGGCTATCTGCTGATCACCGGCGGTCTCGTGGGCCTGCCCGGCCAGACGGTCCGCGACCTGGTCGGCGACATCCGCACCGCCGTTTCCCTGCAGCCCGACATGTTCTCGTTCGGGCCGCTGGTGCCGCACCCCGCGACCCCGCTCGCCGGAGCCGTCGCCGCGGGAACGCTGATGATGACCCGCAAACTCATGGCGGCCTGCCGTATCGCCGAACCGCGCGACGCCAGGCTCGTCGTGACGACCGCGTTCGAAACCCTCGAGCCGCGTGCCCGCGAGATGGGGCTGACGGCCGGGGCGAACTCCCTGATGTTGAACCTGACGCCCGAAGCCGTGCGGCCCGCCTACGACCTGTATCCGGGGCGGGCCCACGCGCATGAGAGCGTTGCCGGCCAGATCGAAGACGCGCTGGCGCTGCTGAACCGGCTCGGCCGGGCCCCCACCGATCTCGGGGCCGGAAACGGGCTCGGAATCGGCGGCGCGGAGACGTCCGAGACAGCGAGGTGAAATCATGGTGTCCTGGCTCCTGATCGTCCTAATCGCCGGTCCGATCCTGTTCGGACTCGGCATCCTGCTCGTTCCGGCCCGCGAACTCCGGGTCGGTCTGACGCTCGCCGCCGCCGGCGTCACGGCCGCAGCCGCGCTCTTCCTGTCACGGTGGGGCCCCGCTTACGGCGAGATTCACGCCTCATCGCACGCCCTGCCGATCCTTCTCGACTGGCTGATGATCGCCGCCGTCATCGCGATCGGGCACTTCACCAGGCATACGGCGGTTCTCGTGATGGGCGTCGTTCAGGCCGCCATGGGGCTCGCCCTGGAATTCCTGCCGCGCGCGCCGCAGACGGCCACCCAGGCGGCGTTCGTGTTCGACCAGCTCTCGCTGATTCTCGTCCTGATCACATCCGTCGTAGGTGCGCTGGTTCTCGTCTACGCCGTAGGCTATATGGACCGGCACGAGCACCACGGGCCGCAAGGCCAGGCGGACCAGGGCCGGTTCTTCTTTTTCCTGACCGCCTTCCTCGGGGCCATGAACGGCCTCGTGCTGGCCAACGACATGCGCTGGCTGTCGGCGTTCTGGGAAGCCACCACGCTATGTTCGTTTTTCCTCATCGGGCACGACCGCACGCCCGAAGCCGACCACAGCGCCCGTCGGGCCATTCTCATCAACGTGTTCGGCGGAATGTGCCTGCAGACAGGCTGGCTCGTGGCCGTTCTCAAAGGGAACGGCGACGCGCTGACCACCTTGAACCAGGCTCATACCCTCGTCCCGCTGGCGTTCCTGGCCGTCGCAGCCATGACGAAGTCGGCGCAGATGCCGTTCCAAAGCTGGCTTCTCGGTGCCATGCTCGCCCCAACGCCCGTTTCGGCGCTCCTCCACTCGAGCACGATGGTGAACGCCGGCGTGTATCTCATGATGCGAATGGCACCCGGCTACGGCGGTTCGAGACTCGCAACGGTCATCGCGCTCGCCGGGGCGTTCTCGTTCATGGCCACCTCGGCCCTCGCCGTCGGCCAGAGTAACGGAAAAAAGGTCCTGGCCTACTCGACGATCGCGAATCTGGCCCTGATCATCGCCTGTGCGGGCATGTCCACGCCGCTCGGCTACGCGGCCGCCTTCCTGCTGATCGTGTTCCACGCGATCACAAAGGGACTGCTGTTCATCTGCATGGGCACGATCGAACAGGCGATCGGCAGCCGCGATATCGAGGACATGCACGGCATGATGAAAAAAATGCCCTTCACGACCGTAATCGCCATCGTCGGCATGATCGCGATGCTGATGCCGCCGTTCGGCGTTCTCCTCGGAAAATGGATCGCGATCGAGACCGCCGTCCACTCGCCGGTCGTGATGCTGATGATCGTTCTCGGAAGCGCTCTCACCGTCGTGTTCTGGGCCAAATGGCTCGGCCGCATCGTGACCGTTTCATACCACCACAAATACACGATGGAGGAACTCCCTCCCGTCATGAGCGGTTCGATGCTGGCGCTGGGCATCGCGACTCTTTTGAGCGGGTTCTTCGCGTTCCCGCTCTTCGAGCGTTTCATCAAGCCGTTGGCCAGAGTGATGTTTCCCCTCTCGAGCCAGACCGATGCATCCTGGAAGATGCTCCAGATGACGGAGTCCTTCATGACCTGGCCCATCTACGCGCTCGCCGCCCTGCTCGTCGGCTCGGTTCTGCTGATGTTCAGGTCCGTCCACGACGGGAAGATCCGAAGGCCGTTCATGTGCGGGGAAAACGTCACCGACGGACAGTTGTCGTACGAATTCCGCAGCATCATGGACCGCAGGGAAGTCGCGATGTCGCGAAGCTACTACTTCGCTTCCATCTTCGGCGAGGAAAGCGTCACCTCCTGGGCCGACCCCGTCGCGCTGGCCCTTGTTCTCAGCCTGTTCGGAGTGATCGCGATATGATGACGAACATGACTCAGGTGGTGATCGCGCTCGTTGCCGTTCTCCTCGCGCCGGCGGTGGGGGCGCTTCTTCAGGGAATCGACCGCATCGTCAACGCCCGGATGCAGAGCCGCGTCGGCCCGCCGCTCCTCCAGCCCGTATACGACGTGATGAAGCTGCTCGGCAAGGAAGTCGTGATGCTCAACCGCACGCAGATTCTGTATGCCTGGCTTCACCTCTTCTTCCTGATGCTCGCCACGGCCCTGGTGGTTCTCGGCCAGGACATGATCATGATCCTGCTGGTTCTCGCCGTGAGCACGATCGCCCTCATCCTCGGGGGGATGTGCGTCCGCTCGCCCTACAGCCGCATCGGAAGCCAGCGCGAGATCATGCAGATGCTCTCGTACGAGCCGATTCTCGTCATGCTCGTCATCGGCATCTTCCTGACCAACGGCAGCTTCATGGCGCGTGACATCACCCTCGCCGGAAAACCGCTGCTGCTGACCCTGCCGCTGATCTTCTTCGCGTTCCTCCTGGTGACCGCGATCAAGCTGAAAAAATCGCCGTTCGACCTGGCGACGTCGCATCACGGTCACCAGGAGATCGTCAAGGGCATCACGATCGAGTATGCGGGTCCGTATCTCGCTGTCCTCGAGATCGCCCACTGGTATGAAACCGCGCTGGTGTTCCTCGTTCTGGCCGCCTTCTGGGCCACCAACTGGAAAATAGGAATACTGATCGCTATTATATCTTACGGTATAGAGATTCTGTTCGACAACCTGTGCGCCCGCCTGACCTACCAGTGGATGCTCTCCCACATGTGGACGGTCGGCCTCGGTCTCTCGGTGACGAACCTGATCTGGCTCTACTGGAAATGAAAGAAGGGGAATGAATCGTGATCGGCTGCGTCGACCGCTCACCCTGGATCGTCCATTACAACTGCAACAGCTGCAACGGCTGCGACATCGAACTGCTGGCGTGCCTTACGCCGCTGTATGACCTCGAGCGGTTCGGCGTCCTGCACGTCGGCAACCCCAAGCATGCGGACATTCTCGTGGTCACCGGCTCGGTGAACCATCGCAACGCCCGCGTGCTGAAAAACGTCTACGACCAGATGCCCGGTCCCCGGATGGTCGTGGCGATGGGTGCGTGCGGCTCGACCGGCGGCATCTTCGCCGATTGCTACAACGTGCTGGGTGGCGTCGAGAAGGTCATTCCGGTCGATGTCTGGATTCCCGGCTGCCCTCCCAAGCCGGAAGCGATTATCGACGGCATGGTCAGGGCCGTCCAGCTGTGGAAGGCCAATCCGGCGTTCCAGCCACAGGGCGGCGCGGCCCGCATGTCCCTGATCCGCAGACCACCGGCTTCGGCGGCCCGGCCCGTCACCCCGGCCGCCGCCGCACAGCCGACGCAGAACGAGGAGGCAGATCCCGATGGCCGTCAATCTTCCTGATCTGACCGATCTGACCGTCGATACCATCGACGACGCGGTCGCCGAAAAGCATCGCACCGGCTGGCGCTTCGTCACCATGACCTGCGTCGACAGGGGCGACGGGCTCGACCTGATGTACCACTTCGACAAGGAATACCGGCTCGTCACGCTGCGGCTGAGGGTTGGGCATGGCCAGGCGGTTCCCAGCGTGTCGAACGTCTACTTCGCTGCGGCCGTCGTCGAGAACGAGGTGAAGGACATGTTCGGCGTCCCGTTCACCGGCCTTGCGATCGACTTCGGTGGCCGGTTCCTGCTCACCGAGAATGCCCCAAAGGCGCCGCAGTGCCGCGAAGGCTCGGGCATCGATCTGCGGCTGAAACAGCCGGCCGAACCGTCGTCAACGGGAGGAAACTGATCACGCCATGTCTACGCAATCCCTGATTCCGTTCGGCCCCCAGCACCCCGTGTTCCCCGAGCCGATCCAGCTTCGGCTCGTGCTCGAGGACGAGAAGGTCGTCGAGGCGCTTCCCGCGCTCGGCTACGTGCATCGCGGCCTCGAGAAGATCGCCCAGCAGAAGGACATCCTGCAGGACGTCTTCCTGGTCGAGCGTGTCTGCGGAATCTGCTCCTTCATCCACTCGCTGACCTACTGTCGCGGCGTCGAGACCCTGATGGGGCTCACGGTTCCCGATCGCGCGCGCTTCCTGCGCGTCGTCTGGAGCGAGATGAGCCGCCTGCACAGCCATCTGCTGTGGCTCGGCCTGATGGCCGACTCGTTCGGCTTCGAGAACCTGTTCATGCAGGCGTTCCGCCTTCGAGAAAAAGTGCTCGACCTGATGGAGGCCACCGGCGGCAACCGCGTCATCATGTCCAGTTGCTGCATCGGCGGCGTGCGCCGCGACCTGACGGCCGACCTGGTACAGATGGTTCGCACGACCCTCGACGAGGTGGAGCGCGAGCTGGAGCCGATCATCACGACCATGCGCGACGATTACACCGTCCGGGAACGCACGGTCGGCATCGGCCGCCTGACGAAGGAAGAGGCGCACGAACTCGGCGCCGTCGGGCCCGTCGCGCGCGGTTGCGGCATTCCGATGGACTTCCGCACCACCGGCTACGAAGCTTACGGCGATCTCGAGTTCAAGCCGGTCGTGTTCGAGGGCGGCGACTGCTACGCCCGGTGCAAGGTCCGGCTGTACGAGATGCCCCAGTCGATCTCCCTGATGCGCGGCGCGCTCGACAAGCTTCCCGCAGGGCCGCTCGCCGTCCCCGTCAAGGGAAACCCTGATGGCGAAACGATTTCACGCTGCGAACAACCCAGAGGCGAGGTGATATACTATATGCGTGCGAACAATACGAGGAACCTCGAACGGCTTCGCATCCGCACGCCCACGTTCGCCAATCTCGCGCCTCTGCTGAAGATGCTTCCCGGCTGTCAGCTCGCCGACGTGCCCGTGATCGTTCTCGCGATCGATCCGTGCATCAGCTGCACCGAGCGCTGAGACCAAGGAGGGCGATATGTTCGGATTGTTGAAAAAGACGCTTGCGAACCTTGTCAGCGGGCCTGTCACCAGAGATTACCCTGGAACGAAGCGGCCCGCTTTCGATGGTTCGCGCGGCCATCTCGACATGGATCCGGCCGTCTGCATCTACTGCGGCGCCTGCTCGAAACGATGCCCCACGAAGGCGATCGCCGTCTCGCGCGAGCCGAAGGAGTGGAAGCTCGAGGTTGGCCGCTGCATCGTCTGCGGCCACTGCGTGGAAGTCTGCCCCAAGAAGTGCATGTGGCTCGACACGGCTCACGGACTGGCGCGCGACGCGGTGCAGGATGCACGAAGCGGCGATAGCCAAGGGAATTCTTGATGCCGTTCTCGCGGCCGCCCCTTCGGGCGCGACCGGGGAACGGCGCATCGTCCGCGTGAGCGTCGCGGCCGGGGCTCTCGCCGGAATCGTCGGCGAGAGCCTCGACGTCTTCTGGGGCGAGTTGTGCCGCGGAACGGCGGCCGAAGGTTCGAGGCTGTGCCTGACCGTTCTGCCGGCCATCCTCGTGTGCCGGTCGTGCGGCAACAGGCGCGAGCATCGCCCCGGCATGACGGTCGAGCTGGAATGCGCCTCCTGCGGCGGGCCGAACCGGCTCGAAGGCGGCCGCGAACTGTACGTCGAATCGATGGAGGTCGAGGATGCTGATTCCGGTCAGAAAAGCCGTTCTGGCCCACAATGACGCCGAAGCGGCCGAAAACGCGAAACTGTTCGAGTCGCGCCGCGTGCGCGTCGTCAACGTCATGGCTTCGCCGGGCGCCGGGAAGACGAGCCTGATTCTCGCGCTTGCGAAGCGCCTGCCGGTAGGGCTTCAGCCCCTCGTCATCGAGGGCGACGTCGCATCGTCGATCGATACGGAAAAGGTGGCGGCCGCGGGAATACCCGTCTTCCAGATCAACACCGACGGCGACTGCCATCTCGACGCCGTCTCGGTCCGCAAAGCCTTCGAGGCGCTGCCCGCCGTGCCGGAACAGGGTCTGCTCTTCATCGAGAATATCGGCAACCTCATCTGCCCCGCCGAGTTCGACCTTGGCGAGGATATCCGCCTCGTGATCGCAAGCGTCCCCGAGGGAGACGACAAGCCGCGGAAATATCCGGCGATCTTTGCTCTTGCCGACGCGATCGTCCTCAACAAGACCGACCTTGCCGGCCACGTCGAGTTCGACCGCCCCCGCTTCGAGGCCGGCGTTCGGGCCGTCAACGATCGGGCGCCCATCTTCGACGTCTCCTGCCGCGGCGCGATGGCAGGCGTCGACGCCCTCGTCGACTGGCTCGTGGTGAAGCGCGAAACAGCCTGTCCACAGTAAATAAATTACAATATATATTCTGCGTAATTTGTATGATCTGCGGATTGGTTCCTCAGCCGTCTTCTGTCCGTGCTCTCAAGAAGGGGATTGTGGTACACTCGGGGTGGCATGTCGGAGAGAACGGTTCGTGAGAGAGATATCGCCTGCCGGGTCTGCGGGCAGATCAATGCGATTCCGGCCTCGGTTCCCGAGGGCTCGGAGGCCTGCTGCACCAGATGCGGCGGGAATCTCGACGTCTTCTTCGACCCCCGGGCGGCGACCGTCCGGACCCTCGTCCTGTGCGGGATTTCGCTGCTGTTTCTCGTTCCGGGACTGTATCTTCCTCTGCTGAAGATCGAAAAATTCGGCATTGTATACGAAACCGGCATCATCATGGGTGTCGTTGATCTCGTCGAGTCCGGTCAGTGGTTTCTTGCAGGCCTGATCGCCGTCTTTTCGGTGATCTTCCCCCTGCTCAAATCGTTCTGCATGTTTTTCCTGTGCGTGTTCGGCAGCCGGATCAGACCGTCGTTCAGGCGGCATCTCCACCTCTTCATCGAGGTCGTCGGCCGGTGGGGGACGCTCGACGTGCTGCTGCTGGCCGTCCTGGTCGCGATCGCGAAGATGCGAAATATCCTGCTGATCACATCCGGCCCCGGCGCGATCGTGTTTTCGACGGGGGTCTTCCTGAACCTGGCCGCTTCCCAGAGTTTTTCCCCGCGCATTCTCTGGGAAGCGGATGAAAAGGACGAATCATGACGAACTACCCGCAGGCAACGATCGTATCGAAGGGTTCCCAGAACTATACCGTCTGGATTCTTTGCACCGCTCTCGCGCTGGCTGCTCTGTTCCTCGGAATCCGGCTGATCCTCCCGGCGCGTCAGTCGATTGCCATCTCGTTCAAAGATGCGCATTTCCTCAAGACCGGCGACCTGATCAGGTACAGAAGCGTGGCCGTGGGGGAGATCACGGCCGTCGAGCCTGCCCCCGACCTCCAGAGCGTCCGCGTCGAGGCGATCCTCCACCCGAACGCCGGCGGCGTGGCCCGGCAGGGGAGCCGGTTCTGGATCGTCCGGCCGAAAATCGACCTCGAGGGCGCCAGGGGCCTCGAAACGGTTCTTGGGTCTCACTACATCCGCGTCCAGCCCGGAACCGGCCCCTATCAGGATGCCTTCGCCGGACTCGAGGAGCCGCCCGTCCTCGACGTCGTTCCCCCCGGCACGGTCGAGATCACCCTCGCCGCATCGCAGGCGGAAGCCCTGAGACCCGGCATGGCCGTCACCTACCGGAACACGCGCATCGGCATCGTGTCTGAGATATCACTCTTCCGGAACGCCGGCGGCGTCGATGTCAAAGCCCTGATCTTCCCGGAGTTCGCGCCCTTCGTCGTTCCCGAAGCTGTCTTCTGCCGGGCGTCCGGGGCGAAGTTCTCCGCCGGCCTGTTCGAGGGCCTCTCCTGGTCGCTTGCGCCCCTCCAGTCGATGATGACCGGCGAAATCCACCTGCTTCTTCCGGATCTTCTCTCGTATCCGGCTTCGTCGGCGCGCCGCTTCCCTCTTCGCGAGTTCGCGCCGAAAGAAGCGGAGGCATGGCGTCCCTCGGTCGCTCTCGGACCAGACGCCGTCGATCTTCCTCCCGCCTCGCTCCCGCGGGTCGTGCCGGCGGAAATCCCTCCCGGCTTCCTCGGATCTGCGGTGCGAATCTCCGGAATCGGCTTTCAAAACGGCCTGGTTCTCCCCGACCTGAAAAAATTCGACCCTTCCTCGGTGATGGTTCTCGGGAAAACATACGAGGCTGCTGCATTTAGAAAGCATGCCCTCGGCTTCTGGATCCTGCCCGGTTCCTTTTCCGAAGCCGTGCCGGCGCCGCCTGCACGCGATCTTCCCGTCGCTGGCGAAGACGTCTTTGCCGTGATTGACCCTGCGAAACAGCCCTTCTTCCTCCCGTCGGAGTTTCTCCGGCCTGACGCGGCGGGAACCGCTCTGACCCTCCAGTCCGACCTCGCGATCAGGAGAGAGTGGGAGGGAGTCCCGGTCGTCGACCGCTCCTGCCGCCTGGCGGGGATGCTCGTCAATCCAGGTGGAAAAGGAACCTGGGAGATACGTCGGTTGCCCGCCGATCTGTTTCAATGACGTACTACGCGTCTCGCATGTAACACGACAATCCCCGCATACTCGATACCGTTCGTGCTGAGCTTGTCGAAGCACGAATGCACTCGCCCTTCGACATGCTCATGGCGAACGGAGGGACTCGGATCCGCGGCGCGCAATAGGCTGATAAATATAACGTATCATATAAAAACCGCTCGCGGAATCCGTCGATCCCGTGAGCGGATGTGGTATCGCGATGATGTCCGGCAGGGGTGCCGCCGGACGGCTGACCTCAGGCGGCTCCGCCCGGGGTGCCGACGAAGCCGGGGCTGACGGCGCCGACTTCGGCCGGGGTGCCGGCGATGCGGGCCAGATACGAGGCGCCGAGGGTCTTGAGGTGCTCGCCGACGTTGTCGAAGTAGTTGAAGTGGATCTGCTCTTCCTTGATGATCGTCTCGAACAGCTTCGCGGTGATGCTGTCGCCGTTGTCGAGGCAGAGTTTCAGGAACTCGTTGTAGACGGCGATCGTCTCGTCTTCGAGATTCGCGTCGAACGGGTAGATCGCGTTCACCTTCTGGTTCTTCTCGACCTTCGCGGCCTGCTCGGTCGTCGGCTCGCCGCCGAGTTCCTTGATGCGCTCGGCGAACGCTTCGGCATGGCGCATCTCGTCGATGGCGATCAGTTTCATCTTCGCGGCGAGTTCTCCGTAATCGAGGTTGTCGAGGTTGTAATGCTGGTTCATGTACTGGTGAATGCCGTGCAGTTCCATGCTGCGGGCCGTGTTCAACGCCTCGACGACCTGCTTCTTCTTCGCGTCCCTCTGGGCTTTTCCTGCGACCTTGACGGTTTTCATCTCATCCTCCATGTATGATAGATCCGATGACCCATTATACCATGAAAATTCACTTGTTATAAAATATCATATAACATAGAAAGAGCGAGACGCGCGCATCGCGATGCGCCCCTGCCCGCCAACGGGTAGTTCCTGGAATGCAGGGAGAGGTCGTGGTCTGCCCTCGTTTCGAAGAGGCGAATGCTGTTCCGAAGGGTGTTTCGCGCCTTTCCAGCGATGGGGCGAGAACGAGACCGGTCAGGCGGTTGCGTGACGGGAGGGGAGAATTTCGACCCAGTAACCGTCGGGGTCTTCGATGAAGTAGATGCCCATGCCGGGGTTCTCGTGGCAGATGCAGCCCATCTCCTTGTGGCGTGCGTGCGCGGCGGCGTAATCGTCGGTCGTCAGCGCGAGATGAAACTCGTTGTCGCCGAGGTTGTAGCCTTCGGCGCGGTCGCGCAGCCAGGTCAGTTCGAGGCGGTATCCGGTCTTCCCGTCGCCGAGATACACGAGGGTGAAGCTCCCGTCGGGCGGCGAGTAGCGGCGCACCTCCCGCAGGTCGAGCGCCTTCGTATAGAACGCCACGCTCTTCTCCAGGTCCCGAACGTTGATATTCGAATGGTTGAACGAAAACGACATCATCTGCCCCCTTATTTTTATCGAATCATCCGATGTCGGGACGGGTTTCAAACCCGCCCGCGTCGAAGCCGGGAAATATCGTATAAACAATAGTATGTGTATGCCGTTACTCCTCGTTTCACAAGGAAGACGCCAATCACCCGCATACTCAATACCGTTCGTGCTGAGCTTGTCGAAGCACGAACAGCCACATGCCGATGCTTCCTCATTTCGCTCTTCGACAGGCTCAGGGCGAACGGTTGGTTTGCATTCTGCAGGACTCAATAACATATGAGACGAGTAGTACATGGCTGGTTTCGCGGCCCCGTCAGTCCCTGATGAGCCGGGCATACGAGGCCAGGGCTGGGGAGAAATGGAACTCGCCCGACGAGGAGATCAGCACGACCGGCAGGTCGCGCTCGCGGGCGAACTCCTGCGCCCGGGCGAGGCCCATGGCGATGAGGGCCGTGGCGAGCGCATCCGTCATGGCCGGGTCCGATCCGATGATGGTCGCGGATTTCGGCCCTTCCGCGGGATACCCGGTCCTCGGATCGATGATGTGACTGTAGCTCTTTCCGTCGATGGTCGCATACTGCTCGTAATCGCCCGACGTGAAAACCGCGGCCGGGCCGGTGACGATCAGGCGGGCGGCCGGCTTTCCGCGGGGCCCGAAGGGGTCCTGGATGCCGATGGTGTACGAGCGGGAAGCGGTCACGACGAGGTCGCCGCCTCCCTCGATGATCCCGTCGGCGACGCCCTGCTCCTTCAGCACGGCCGCCATCCGGCCGATCGCGAAGCCCTTGGCCACGCCGCCGAGATCCAGCTTCATGTCTTTCCTGAGAGAGACGGTCCGGGAAGCGGGATCGAACGATATCTTTCGATATCCAATGTGCTCGAGCGTTTCCGCGACCGAAGCGGGCGCCGGAAGGCTCGTCCTGCCGCCGCGCCAGTCCCAGAACTCGTACAGGGGCAGAAACGAGATGTCGAACGAGCCGTCCGTCGCATCGCCCGCCTCGAGGGAGACGCGGAGGCAGTCGGCGAACTCTTCCGAAACGGGGAGAACGGTCTCCGGCGACGCGTTGAGACGGGAAAGCTCGGAATCGCCCTTGAAGCGCGAGAGGGACGCTTCGATCCGATGGAGGCGGGCGAACGCCTGCTGGGACGCTCGTGCGGCGGTTTTCTCGTCGACGCCGTAGCAGTCGAGGTGGAAGATCGTTCCCATCGCCAGCTGGGTGAAACGGAAATGATCCGTGGCCTGTCGTTGCGGCGGGAACAGCCAGGCATGGCCGAGAAGAAGCGCGCCGAGAAGGAGCGCGGGGATGAGCCGACGAAAATCCGGCACGGCCGCTTCCCTAGAAGGGGAGCTTGAAGCCGGCGAATCCCATGAAGGCGAGGGCCATGATGCCCGTGGTGATCAGGGCGATCGGAACGCCCTGCATGGCCTCGGGAATCTTCGAAAACCGCATCTGCTCACGAATGCCGGCGAAGATCACGATGGCGATCGTGAAGCCGGCCGCGGTGGCGAACGAGTAGACGATCGACTCGACGAAACCGTAGTTTTTCTTCACGGCGAGCAGGGCGATTCCCAGGACCGCGCAGTTCGTGGTGATCAGCGGCAGGTAGATGCCGAGAGCCTGGTAAAGGGCCGGCGACAGTTTCTTCATCATGATTTCGACCATCTGCACCAGCGCCGCGATGACGAGGATGAAGGCGAGGGTCTGGAGATATCCGACGCCCGCCTTCACCAGCAGCAGCTGGACGAAGAAGGTGATGGCGCTCGCGAGGACCATGACGAAGGTCACGGCCATTCCCATGCCCCAGGCGGTCGAAATGGCCTTGGACACGCCGAGGAACGGGCAGACGCCGAGAAACTGCGACAGGATGACGTTGTTGAAGATCGCCGAGGTGATGACGATGGCGAGCAGATGAGACATCATTTGCCGGCGCTCCTTTGCAGGTGGTTGATTCCCGCGAGGACCAGGCCGAGGGTGATGAAGGCGCCCGGGGCGAGGCTCATGAGAATGAATTCGTTCCTGAACGGCGCGATCGCGTGGCCGAACAGCGTGCCGGCGCCCAGAAACTCGCGGAGCGCGCCGATCAGCACGAGGGCCGCGGTAAAGCCGACGCCCATCACGACGCCGTCGACGATCGAGGGAAGGACGGGGTTCTTGGCGGCGAACGCCTCGGCGCGGCCGAGGATGATGCAGTTCACGACGATGAGGGGGATGAAGATGCCGAGCGCCTCGTAGAGCGGCGGGGCGAACGCGGCGATCAGCAGGTCGACGACGGTGACGAAGGTCGCGATGACGACGATGAACGCCGGGATGCGCACCTTGTTCGGAATCACGTTCCGGAGCAGGGAGATGACCGCGTTCGAGCAGGTGAGAACGGCGATGACCGAGATGCCCATGCCGACGGCGTTGGTGGCGTTCGTCGTCGTGGCCAGGGTCGGGCACATGCCGAGAACGATGCGGAAGATCGGGTTTTCGGTGACGACGCCCCGATACAGCTCCTTCTTGATGTAATCGAGTTGCATGGCGTTCCCCTACTTGCTGAGATTCAGGGCCGTCGCCCTGGCGGTGAAGATCGCGACGGCCTTCGCGACCGTCGATGTCATGGCGCGCGAAGAGATCGTGGCGGCCGTGATCTGCTCGATGTCCCCGCCGTCTTTTTTGACGAGCCATTTTTTCGCCGCGATGTCCTGGCCGGCGAAGTTTGATTTATAGTGCGGCGTATCTATCTTTGTTCCGAGACCGGGCGTCTCGCGGCACTGGAGAACGCTGACGCCGGAGATCTTCCGGTCCGGGGTGAAGCCGACCATCAGCCGGATGGGATCCCCGTATGCCTGGTCCTGTCGGGTGTCCGGAGGGAGCGAGAGTTTCTGGAGCGCCTGGGGGGAAAGAAGGCGCGACGAGAGTTTGATCGCGACCCCCGAGACGGAGCCGCCCTTCCTGCAGACGATCAGCTCGAACGGGTCCGTCGAATCGGGCAGAAGGGTTTCGGCTTCGGTGGCATCGAACTCGGGAATGATTTCTGCGAGCGCCTTCTTCTGCTTTTCGACCGCGACCTGGGCGATGCGATCCTTGGTGAGGTTGTTCACCAGGGCGAGCAGCAGCCCGGATGCGGCCGAAAACGCGGTGAGGATCATGACGAGATACAGGTCGGTCTGGCCTCTGTTGCGTGATTTCATGGTTCAGACTCCGAAGCGCGCCGGCTTCACGGTTCGGTCGATGAGCGGAGAGAGGGCGTTCATGATCAGGATCGCGAACGAGACTCCCTCGGGATACCCGCCGAACAGGCGTATCAGCATGGTGATGGCGCCGCACCCGATGCCGAAGATCACCCTTCCTCTGAAAGTCATCGGCGAGGTCACCAGGTCGGTGGCCATGAAGAACGCGCCGAGGAACAGGCCGCCGGAAACGATGTGATAATGCGGAAGCAGGAAACCCGCCGGGTTCGCCAGATACGCCGCGGCGGCGATCACGGCAACGGTGCCGATATACGAAGCGGGGATTTCCCAGTTGGCGATGCCCCGATAGAGCAGATACAGCCCGCCGATGAGAAGGGCCAGTTCGCTCACTTCGCCGATCGAGCCCGGGCTGGTGCCGATGAAGAGCGATTTGACGTCGAACGAGAAGCTGTTGAGATAGGCCACGGCGTCGGCGCCGAGCGAGGTGCCGGTATACGATTTGACGAAGCCCAGCGGCGTGGCGGCCGTCATCGTCTCGGGCGCCAGCCTCTTGTACAGATCGCCCAGGTAGCCGCCGGTCACGCTCCAGTCCGTCATCAGGGCGGGAAAGCCGACCAGCAGCGCGACGCGGCCGACCAGCGCCGGGTTGAACGGGTTCTGCCCGAGACCGCCGTAGGCCATTTTCCCGATACCGATCGCGATCAGGGAGCCGATGCAGATCATCCACCACGGCGAACTCGCGGGAAGGTTGAGCCCCAGCAGAAGACCCGTCAGCGCGGCCGAGCGGTCGCTCAGCGTGATCGGCGCCGCCATCAGGAACTTCTGGATCGCCCCTTCGATGACCATCGCCGAGACCACCGCGAAGGCGATGACCCGAAGCGCATCCACGCCGAACACATACACGGCCATCGCGCAGGCCGGCAGCAGCGCGATGATGACCTGCTGCATGATCTGCGGTGTATCCATCGGGTGCGTGATGTGCGAGCCGGAACTCACCACCCATTTTTTCTGCTGAATGTTCACGACGTTTTCCCCCGTCATTTCTTCTCCGCCTTTTTGTTGCGCTCGCGGATCAGCTCGTTGACCCTGATTTTCCCGAGCCTGATGCTCTGCACCAGGTGGTTGTGGCCGGCGCAGATGTAATTGCACGAGCCGCACTCGATGCAGTCGAGGATGCCGAGCTCCTCGAGCTTGGCATAGTCGCCGATCTCCAGATTTCTGGCCAGCAGGGCGGGATGAAGCCCCATCGGGCAGACCTCGACGCACCGGCCGCACCGGATGCACGGCTGTTCGTCGTAGAGATTCGCCTCGTCCTCGTTCAGCACGAGAATGCCGGAGACGCCTTTCGTCACGGGCACCGTCGCCGAATTGAGCGCCTTGCCCATCATCGGTCCGCCGCTGATCAGCATGGCGGAATCGTCGGTCACCCCGCCGCAGTGCTCGAGAACCGACGCGAACGACGTTCCGAGGCGGACGAGCAGGTTCTTGCGGTTCTTCACCCCGCCGCCCGTCACGGTGACAACGCGATCGACGAGGGGGCGACCGTCGACGACGGCGTCGTAGATCGCCGCGGCGGTCGCGACGTTCTGCACGACGCAGCCGACCGTCGAGGGCAGCTTGCCCGACGGAACGGACCTTCCGGTGAGGGCGTTGATCAACTGCTTCTCGCCGCCCTGCGGATACTTCAGGGCGAGGGGAACGACGGCGATGTCGCCGTAGGTGGGCGCGATGCGCGAGAGAACCTCGATGGCGTCCGGCTTGTTCGCTTCGATCCCGATGTAGCCCTTGACGGGCCCGTTCTTCGAAAAATGCTTCATGACGAGCGCGAGGCCCGCCGCGATGCGGTCGGCGTGCTCGATCATGATGCGCGCGTCGGCGGTGAGATACGGCTCGCACTCGACGCCGTTCAGGATGACGGTGTCGATGACCGTTCCCGGCGGCGGGGAAAGCTTGACCGACGTGGGAAAGGTCGCGCCGCCCATGCCGACGATGCCGGCTTTCTCGACCGCCGCGACGATCCCGGAAACGTCCGTCTTCGCGACCACATCGGGGGACGGGGCCGTCGACGTCGGCGCCGCGATCCACTCGTCCCGGCCGTCGTTGTCGATGACGATCGACAGCAGGTGGAAGCCGCCCGGCCCCTGGCGGTTCTCGACCGCTCTGACGGTTCCGGAGACGGATGATATAATATTTGCCGATATCATACCGGCCTTTTCGGCGATGATCTGGCCGGCCTTCACCGCGTCGCCCTTCTTGACGAGCGGTTTTGCCGGGGCGCCGATATGCTGGGAGACCGGAAGGACGATCTCCTTCGGCACCGGCATCGGCTCGATCGGGGAGGCGTGGGTGAACTTGCGGTCATCGACGTGGATGCCGCCCATGGAGAAGGTTTTCATGTCGAACAGGCTCATGATGGCTCCCCGTCCGTTTTTGGCTTCGCCGCGGCCGCCAGGGCCGCCGCGCGTTTTTCCTCTTTCTCCTTCGCCCGCTTTTCGCGAAGGAACGCGACCGCCTTCTCGACCGGGCCCTTGCCGTCGATCGCGTTCCGCACGTCGCACTCGGCGACGCACTTTCCGCACAGGACGCATTTCGCGTCGTCGATGATGGCCAGGTTCGAGCCGGGCTCGACGGTGATCGCCTGCTTCGGGCAGACGCGCACGCAGCGGCCGCAGGCGATGCACCCGACGCTGCACTGGTTCATGACGACCGGGGCCGGGTCGCGCGAGGAACAGGTGACCACGACCTTCGAGAGCCGCTTCCGCACCAGGGAAACGACCTTCCGCGGGCAGGTCTTCACGCACATGCCGCATCCCGTGCACTTCTCGGGGTTGAAAACCGCGATGCCGTCATCGACATGGATCGCCCCGAACATGCAGACCTTCATGCAGTCGCCGTATCCGATGCAGGAATACATGCACATCTTGTCGCCGGAATAGAGGCTGTGGGCGGCGATACAGCTTCTGATGCCCACGTATTCCGAAGCGGTTTTCACGTTCGACCGGGTTCCGCGGCAGTGCAACGCAGCGACCATCGGCTCCCGCTCGCTGACCTCGATACCCGCGAGACGGCCGATCTCCTTCAGTTTCTCCTTCGTCGCGACCGGGCAGACCATTTTGGGGTCCTGCGTCTCGACGAGCACCTTCGCGAACCCGGAACAGCCGGGATATCCGCACGCGCCGCAGTTCGCCTGCGGGAGAAGCGACGCGATCTCGTCGACCAGCGGATTCTCGGCGACGTAGAATTTCCTGGAACTCCAGATGAGGGCGAGGGCGAGCAGGAACGCTATGCCGCCCATGACCAGGATGGCCGTCAGAACTTCACTCATACGTGTTTCCTTTTTCCGTCAACGGTTGTGGAGGAAGAGGTTCGTTCGCGTCCTGCGGCCGATGGAAACTGCAGCAACCGCAGTGAGCGCAGGCGTCGGCGTCGGAGCGACAGGCCCCCGGGCGGGCGGCACGTTCCCGCTGATACAGGAGATGGACGACGGCATACATCGCGCCAATTGCCGAGGAAAAGCCGATTGCAACGAGAATTTCGTTCATCATTCGCCTTCGTCGCGGCGCACGTTCCGTGCGCGCGCAATACCGGATTCCAAAATGTGTGGGGGCGTCGAACCGGCGAATAGGATAAAGCAAGCCGTGCCGAAAAACAATAGTATCCTGCAGAGGTAGACAGCTGTAACCCAGTGAGAGCATCGCCGTGCACCAGAGTTTGAAAACCGGCTGCGAAGCCGATTTTTCTCTCTTCCGAACCACGTTTTCGTAGAAATGCATCTCCTTCGGATGAACGAAAATCACCAGTTCGCTGTGTCGAATTGAAAGCCCGGAAACAAATTTCATCTTTGCTGGGAATCGTTTCCCATACCGCCGGCAGGCGGCTCTGCCTTGGTGGAGTCAGGCCGCTGAGGGCGAACGGTCCGAAATCACTTGCGCGCCAAACCGGAATGTGGTATAAAGAACCTCGTTCTCAAGGTTCTGGGCATTCGACCCACCGGGGCGTAGCGCAGTTGGCAGCGTACTTGAATGGGGTTCAAGTGGTCGCCAGTTCGAGTCTGGCCGCCCCGACCGGTAAGAAGACGGGCTTCGCATCCGCGGGGCCCGTTTTTCCTTCCCGGGAATTTCCTCTGGACAAGCGGTCCAACCGCATTTAGAATGCCACCATCAAAAAGAAAACGGCGCACGAGGCGCCTTCAGGGAAAGGAGTTCTATCATGAAAAAGGGTAAGACCGGGTTCGACACCGACTGCATTCATGCCGGGCAGCACCCCGACAAGCTGTATGGGGGCGTGAGCGTGCCGATTTTCCAGTCGTCGACTTTCGCGTTCGAGAACGCCGCCCAGGGCGCCGCCCGGTTCAGCGGCCAGGACAGCGGCTACAAATACACCCGCCTCGGCAACCCGACCACGGCCGGCCTCGAAGAGTGCGTTGCCGAGCTGGAAGGCGGCGGCCTGGGCCTCGCGACCGCGTCCGGCATGGCGGCCGTCTCCACCGTGTTCATGGCCTTCCTCGGCCAGGGCGTCCACATGGTCGCGACCGACTCGGTGTACGGCCCGACCCGCACGCTGGCCGAGAACGAGCTTTCTCGCTTCGGCGTCGAGTCCACCTTCCTCGATACCACCGATCTCAACGCCGTGAAGAAGGCGATGAAGCCGAACACGAAGCTCGTCTACCTGGAAACGCCGGGCAATCCGACCCTCTCGATCAGCGATATCGCCGCCTGCGCGAAGATCGCCCACGCCAACGGCGCCATCCTCGTCGTCGACAACACCTTCTGCAGTCCGATGCTCCAGAAGCCGCTCGACCTGGGCGCCGACGTCGTCCTTCACAGCATGACCAAGTTCCTCAACGGCCACAGCGACGTGGTCGCCGGCATCATCGTGGCTCGCGACCCGAAGCTGTTCGCCCAGATGAAGAAAGTGCTCGTCCAGATGGGCGGCACGATCGATCCCCATCAGGCCTGGCTCGTCCTGCGCGGCATCAAGACCCTCGGCATGCGCGTCCGCGTCGCCCAGGACAACGCCATGAAACTTGCGAACGACCTGTTGAAGCACCCCGCCGTGGCGTGGGTGAAATACCCCGGCCTCCCGTCCCATCCGCAGCATGAGCTCGCGAAGAAGCAGATGAAGGGCTTCGGCGCGATGATCAGCTTCGAGCTGAAGGGCGGCGTCGAAGCGGGGCGCATCCTCATGGATACCGTGAAACTGAGCACCCTCGCCGTCTCCCTGGGCGGCGTCGAGACGCTCATCCAGCACCCGGCGAGCATGACCCACGCCAGCATGGGCCCGAAAGGCCGCCAGGCCGCCGGCATCTCCGACGGTCTCGTGCGCTTCTCGGTCGGCTGCGAGGATTACGAGGACATCCGCGACGACCTCGTCCAGGCCCTCGACAAGGTGCTCGCCTCGAAGCCCGAGACGAGCGTCCAGATCGCCGGCATCTGAAACGGACCCACGCCGGGTTATTGTAAACTGTTTCGTATAAAACGATAACTATAGAAATAAAACGCCGTCCGCGACGCGTGAAGCCAGCGGGCGGCGTTTTGTTTACGGCTGGAAAAGCGTGTGCTGCGTTCCGGTCGATTCCTGCGGAATGAAAACCAGCCGTTCGCCCTGAGCCTGTCGAAGGGCGAGAGGACGTTCGCGCTTCGACGGGCTCAGCACGAACGGTGGGTGATTGGGGCCGTCAGAAATGAACATCCCGCCGGGTCTCCCGGCGGGATGTTCCGTGCGGTTGGCCTGGGATCAGCCTTCTGAAGCGTTGACCAGTTTGAGCATGGGCATGAAGACGGCCAGAACGATGCCGCCGATGACGACGCCCATGAACACGATGACGATCGGTTCGATGACCGACGTAAGGCCCTTGACCGCGTTGTCGACCTCGGTGTCGTAGAAGTCGGCGATCTTGCTGAGCATCTTGTCGAGTTCGCCCGTTTCCTCGCCGACGGCGATCATCTGCACGACCATCGGGGGGAACACGTTCGAGTTCTTGAGCGGCTCGGCGATCGATTCACCTTCGCGGATCGAGACGCGGGTCTTGTCGACGGCCTCGGCGATGACGACGTTGCCTGCGGTCTGCGCCGTGACTTCGAGCGCCTGCAGAATCGGAACGCCCGAGGCGATCAGCGTGCCGAGGGTCCGGGTGAACTTCGCGACGGCGACCTTGCGCATCATCATGCCGATGGCGGGCATCTTGAGGATGTTGGTGTCGAAGATGCGGGCGCCCGTCTTGGTCGTGAAGAAGCTGTAGATCAGGAAGGGAACGCCCAGCATGGCCGGGATGACGAGAATGGCCCAGTTGACCATGAAGTCGGAGGTCGCCAGCAGAATCTGCGTGGCCATCGGCAGTTCGACCTTCATGCCCATGAAGATTTCCTTGAACTGCGGCAGAACGAACATGACCAGGGCCACGACGACGAGGCCGGCGATCGCGAACACGACGACCGGGTAGGTGAGCGCGCCCTTGACCTTCGATTTCAGGTTTTCCGAGCTTTCGAGGTAGTCGGCGAGACGGTTGAGAATCTGGTCGAGAATACCGCCGACCTCGCCGGCCTTGACAAGGCTGCAGAACAGATCGGAAAACACCTTCGGGTGCTTCTCGAGCGCTTTCGAAAACGTCGCGCCGCCTTCGACGTCGGAGCGGATCTGCGTGATGATGCGCTTGAACGTCGGGTTCTCGGACTGCTGCTGCAGGATCGTGAGACACCGGACGAGCGGCACGCCCGAGCCGATCATCGTCGCGAACTGGCGGGCGAAGATGCAGACTTCCTGCGAGTTCACGCCGCGCTCGAAAAAGCTGAGGTTGATGCCGCCGCCGCCCTTTTTCTCGGCGATGCTCGTGACGAAGTAGCCTTTCTCGCGAAGTTTCGAGATGCAGACTTCCTTGCTTTCGGCGTCCATTTCGGACGTGACGATCTTACCGTCCCAGTTTCGTGCTTTGTAGGTAAAGGTTGCCATTGGCTGGTCCCCCCTTTTGATGACAATCGCTTCGATCGATACAGTTGCAGGAAGTATGCCATAGACAACACCCGGCATCAATCCCACATTCCCATCTTCCTGTGCGGAAAAAGCGTGCGGGTTTCCGCACACATTCCCCCGCTTTCGCAACTCGGCACAGGTATCGGTATGATTCGGATATTTCCTTACCCTGAACGTCTGGCGAAGGGGCGGTTCGCGAACCACTGCTGCCGATCAGGGACCGATGAAAGGTGATGAGCCTGTCCTGAGGGGATTGGACATGGCGCCAGATGTGCGTTACCATAAGCCCTCACACGTGGATGCACAGATGAAGAAGACGCTCGTATTTGCAGAAAAACCTTCGGTCGGTCGCGACATCGCCCGGATCATTGGCGCCACGCGCCAGGGAAAAGGCTTCCTTGAGGGCGAGCGGTACGTCGTCACCTGGGGCGTCGGCCATCTGGTCTGCCTTGGCGAGCCCGACGTCCAGAACCCTGACTGGAAGAAATGGTCGCTGGCGACGCTGCCCATGATTCCCTCCGAATGGAAGCTGACCGCGATTCCCCAGACGAAAGACCAGTTCGATATCGTCAGCGACCTGGTGCGGCGCGACGACATCGGCGACATCGTGAACGCCGCCGACGCCGGCCGCGAAGGCGAGCTCATCTTCCGGCTCGTCTACGCCCATTCCGGGTGTGCGAAGCCGGTGCGCCGCCTCTGGATCTCGAGCATGACCGACGAGGCCATCAGGCAGGGCTTCGCCGAGCTCAAGCCCGGCGCCGAATACGACAATCTCGCCGCGGCGGCCGAGTGCCGGAGCCGCGCAGACTGGCTCGTGGGCATGAACTTCACGCGGGCCTACACGAAAAAATTCAACACCGACTCGGTGCTCTCCGTCGGCCGGGTCCAGACGCCGACCCTCGCGATGGTCGTGAAACGGCACCACGAGATCGCCCATTTCAAGCCGGTCGATTACTGGGAAATCATCGCCGACCTGGGCGATTTCTCGGCGATCTGGTTCGATCCGCGCGAGAAAACCACGCCGACCCGCATCCCGACGGTCGAGGCCGCGAACGCGATCATGGACCGCCTGCGCGGCGCCACGCTCGACGTCACGAAAGTCACGACCTCGAAGAAAAAACAGCCGCCGCCGCTGCTGTATGACCTGACGACGTTGCAGCGCGAGGCGAACAGCCGGTACGGCTACACGGCCGCCCAGACCCTCGCCGCGGCCCAGTCGCTGTATGAGCAGAAGAAGGCCCTGACCTACCCGAGAACCGACAGCCGGTTCCTTTCGGAAGACCTGTACAAGACGATCCCCCAGCGGCTCGCCGCGCTGCCCCCGACGTACAGCCCGTATCTGGCCCCGCTGCGCCAGGAAAAACTCTCCAAATCGAAGCGGATCTTCGACAACGCCCAGGTCAGCGACCACCACGCGATCATCCCCACCGAGCAGAAGCCCGGCGGTATGATGGGCTGGAAACCCGAAGAACAGAAAATCTACGACCTCGTCGCCCGCCGGTTCCTCGCCGTGTTCTATCCCGACCACGAGTATCTCGCCACCAGCGTGACGCTCCAGGCCGGCAAGGAAGACCATTTCAAGGCGAACGGCCGCGTCACCGTGAAAGTCGGCTGGAAGGCCGTCTACGACAAGACGGCCCCGGAAACGCGCGATGCCGACGCGCCGGGAGAGGAAAGCGACGACGAACAGGCCCTTCCCGAGATGAAAAAGGGCGATATCCGGTCGGTGAAGGACGCGAAACTCCAGGTCAGGCAGACGAAGCCGCCGCCGGCCTACACCGAGGCGACCCTGCTCCAGGCCATGGAAACCGCGGGCAAGCTGATCGACGACGACGAGCTGCGGCAGGCGATGAAAGACTGCGGCCTCGGCACGCCGGCGACCCGTGCCGAAACCATCGAGAAGCTGATCCGCGTCGGCTACATGCTTCGCGAGAAAAAGAAGCTGACGCCCACCAGCAAGGGCATTCAGCTCGTCTCGCTCGTCGCGCCGCAGGTCGCGAGCCCCGAACTGACCGGTTCCTGGGAAAAGCGGCTCACCGACGTGGCACGAGGAAAGGCCGACGCGAAGCAGTTCATGACCGATATCACCGCGTTTGTGCGCGACATCGTCTCATCGGTCAAGACCGGTCGCTTCGAGACCGTCCGCCGCGAGGACCTGCGCCCCCCCCGGCCGACGTTCGGTGTCTGCCCGGCCTGCGGGAAGGGGAGCATCATCGAGGGGAAGCGCGGCTTCGGCTGCGACCGGTTCCGCGAGGGGTGTTCCTACGTGGTCTGGAAAGAGTTCGAAGGCCTCGCGCTGCCGCAGGAGGCGATCGACGCCCTGATCGCGGGCAAGGCGACGAAGGTGCTGAGCGGGTTCAAGACCGCCGACGGACGAACCGTCGACGGGCGCGTCCGGATGCGCGAGGACAAGACCGGCATCGAGCTTGTCGAGTCGAAAACGAAGGCGAAGACGAAAACCCCGAAATCAGCGGGAAAAGAGAAAGCCGCGGAGTAATATTCCCCCGGGCGTGATCTCGAGCGCGGTGATGCCGGCCGGATGGGGAAGCGCCGAGAAGTCCAGCAGCGGGTTGAGCCAGTCGAGAACCTGGGTGCTGAGCGGCGGAACGAACGCCACCCCGTTCAGCGTCGCGTTCGAGACGTCGACCATCAGCCGGTCGCCCTCCATGCGCACCGCCGCATCGGCCGTGAACGGTGCCGCGCCGAGATTGATGAAGCCGAGCGGGTTGCCCGGGATTTTCGACACGTCGACCGTGCCGGACACGTGCACGGAGCCGGTGCCGAAGGTGAGATGAACGCTTTCGAACACGCGGTGCGCCTCACGCTGGCGGGCGAGTTCGCCGGCGATGAAGCTCCGGATGTCGGCGGCGTCGAGCTCGATCGCGACGTCGATCGCACGGACCCCGCTCAGGTCGTCGAAGCTTGCTTCCCGGCGCGCGAGCCGCCCGTGCAGCTTTTCGTCGATCCCCTCGATCGAGGCGCGGAGCGAGCGGACGGTGATGTTGCGGATCGAGCGGTTGTGCACGTCGATGGAGAGGTCGGTTTGTCCGACGCTTTTCGCATCGGGCAGCAGCTCATACAGGGCGTTCATCACGTCACGCTGGAAGGCCGCGATCCGCCCGGCCGTCATTTCGAGCGCCCATGCCTGACCTGCGACGGCGGCGAACAGGAGCGCTGTTGCGACGGCCGAACGGCGCATGAAAGGGAATAAACCGAATATATAATTAAACATATACTATATCCTTCGCGGAGGTTGAAGTTCGGATCGCCTTCGAATCAGTATACACGAACTTTTCCGCAGCATCGAATTCATCGCGCACGGTCGGGTGAACGCGGGGTTTCGCGGAGGGTGGGCTTGTGTTACCCTGAAACCCCGTATGGAAATGGCGTATCGGCTGATTCTCTATATCCTCCTGGCGAACGTCGGGTTCATGATCTTCTCGCTCGCGCGGCAGGGGTTCTGGACGTTCTCCGGCTACATCGCGCAGCTGGGCGTTCTCGCGTCGTTCATGGTCTTTCTGCTCGGCCGCGACCTGGCCGGCTTCTGGGGCGTGACGGCGGCTGGCGCCGGCATATTCGTGCTCGTCGGAATGCCGATGCTGATCCAGCGTCGGATCGAGGGCCTGATTTCGGAGCAGCGTTTCGACGAGATCGAGCCGCTCGCCCGCTGGAAGGCCTGGCTGGCCTGGAGCGATATCAACACCCATCTCCACGACGTCTCGATCGCTCTGCAGGGCATCGGGGAACGTCCCGAAGACGCGCTCGGGCGGATGCGTGCCCTCATGCCGCGCGGCGAGCCGTTCGACGGAACGACGCGGATCTTCATCGGCATCGCCCTGTTCAACCAGCGCCGGTTCGAGCTGCTGCTCGAGGTGCTCCACGATCCCGCCCGGGACTGGTCCTCATACCCCTTCGAGGAGCTGATCTACATCGTTCGCGCCCTTCTCGAGACCGGCCGCCACGACGAGGCGATGGAGGCGCAAACGGCCATCGAACGGCTCGTTCCAGGCCTCTCGGCCGACCAGGCGTCGAACCTGATCGTCTGCCGTCTGCTGTTTTACGCGATGATGGGCTGGCACCCCGAGTTCGAAGCGATGTTGGAGACCGACAAGGCCGCCGTCGAGGCCTTGCCCCCATCCCTGAGGCTCTATTGGCGCGGGATCGCGGCCTGCTACGCCGGGCGGAGCGACGAGGGGCGGCAACTGCTCGAATCGGCGTTGCGCGAGGGACAGACCGAGCTTCCGGACAAGTGGATCGCCTGGATGCGCCAGCGGATCGACGGGCTTGCCGAGCAGCGGGAATTTTTCGAAACGAGCCTTGTTCCGAGGCTCGCCCAGATTCGCATCGCCCGTCGCGATGCCTTCCTCGCTCTTGTCGCGGAGAATGCCCGCGTCATCGAGCCGCCCGTGATGGCCGAGCGGGCGACGAAGCGGATGATGAGCCTGTTGTTCGGCATCTTCGTCGTCTACCAGTTCGGCGCATCGCAGGAGGACCTGCTCGATCTCATGCGGTTCGGTGCGAACAGCGGATTCCTCGTGCGGGAAGGCGAGTGGTTCCGCCTCGTGACCTATCAGTTCCTGCACCTGGGCTGGTTGCATCTGTTCATGAACCTGCTCGCGCTCAAATATTTCGGCCCCCCCGTCGAAACGATCCTCGGCTGGCCGTTGTTTCTGGGCGTGTATCTGTTCGGAGGCGTCTGCGGCGGCATCGCGACGGCATGGTTCGGGACGGGGCTGTCGGTCGGAGCGTCCGCGGCGGTTCTCGGCCTGCTCGGCGCCGCCATTTCTCTCGAGCTGTTCGGCGGGCCGCGTGCGAAGGCTCTGTCGCGCCAGGGCCAGTTTTCGACCCTGGTCTTCATTCTGCTCGTGAACCTCGCCATCGGAGCCGTGGAAAAGGGCATCGACAACTCCGCGCATCTCGGCGGGCTCGCGGGCGGAGCCGTTGCCGGAATCGTGCTCGCCCGCCTGATCGAGCGGCCGGCCCTTGCAACCCTCGCGTCGATGATCTCGATTTTGTTTGCCGTGACGAGCATCGGAACCGCCGCCGTCCAGTTCGCCGGCCATCTCGGCTCGAACCGTTATCCGATGCGCTATGCCGAGGGGCCGTTCGAGCGGAAGAACGTTCCCGGGCTCGACGTCGATCTGCCGTCGGGATGGACGATCAGGCCCTCGGCGGCGCCTCAGCCAGGCTGGGTCTCGGTCGTCATCACCGGCCCGTTCCACGAACGGATCGACGTCATGGCGGGCCCGAACGGGCGCGAATCGCCGGACGAGGTCATCGAAGCCTATATCGAGCATCGGACGAGGGCGTTGATCGATACCGAGGGCATCCGGTTCGAATCACGTCGCGACCCCGCCAGGGCTCGGGTCGGAGAAAACGACGCACGGATGGTCTCATGGCGTCTTCGCGCGGAAGACCGCGTGCTGACCCAGGACGACTGGTTCATCTTCCCGTCCGGCGCGTTCATCCTGGCCCAATGCCTTCTCCCTACCGGCCGGGATGACCTGTATATTCCGCTGCTGGAGAGAATCCTCGCCTCCATATCCGTGAAGCCTTGATGCCTGCGCAGAAAAAAACGCTTTCGGCGTTCCCGCTCGTGTTGAGGGTTCGAGACACGCGAAGCTCTGGCCCACGATGACTCAGGCGAACGGGCGCCTTTTCATGCTTTGGAACTCGAGAAATGGGTCGGAAGAAAAAATGCGTCATCCCCCCTTGCAAAACTTCGCGGAACGGTATAAATTCCACATCACGCGGGCAAGGCCCGCATAGTTACGATATCCATAAGGGGGAAGTGTTGATGAGAAAGACTGTTGCTGTTTCCGCCCTGGCCCTCATGCTGAGCCTGTCAGGCACCTCCGCGTACGCCGGCTCCTGGTGGAAGGTGAACGAGTGGTTTACCAAGCAGAACCATTCGACCACCATCACCGGGCAGGTCGAGTCCGTCGAGGGCCGCAAGGTCATGTTCAAGACCAGCGATGGCCAGGTTCTCGAGCTGACCGGCCGCAAGGCCGAGCAGATCGGCGGGAAGCGCGGCGCCACGATCCGCGTGTTCGGAAACGTTCGCAAGCCCGACGCGAAGTTCCCGTCCGGTGGCGTCGAAGTGCGCAACTTCCGCGTCGTCGAAGAGGCCCAGGCCGTTCAGGAACCGGCACCCGAACCCGAGCCCGCCCCGGAACCCGCCCCGGAACCCGTTCCGGAGCCGATCGCCGAGCCCGCCCCGGCCCCCGAGCCCATTCCTGAGCCGACCTACGAACCCGTGACCGAGTCCGCCCCGGTTCCCGGTGAAACCGATGAGACAGCAACGAGCGGCCATGGCAGCGAATACAAGGTCGAAAAGGGCGACACCCTCGCCAAGATCAGCAAGAAGGTCTACGGAACCACCAAAAAGTGGAAGAAGATCGCCGACGCGAACGGCATCAAGAATCCGAAGAGCCTGAAGGTCGGCATGACCCTCCAGATCCCGCAGTAAGATCCAGGGAACATCCGATTCTCATCAACGCCCCCGGGCTTCGGCCCGGGGGCGTTGATGTTTCAGAGGCTTGCCGCGGCGCCGGTGTCGAGGAGCCAGCGCGTTTCGGCGGCGCGCACGATCGCGCCGGCGGGCAGGTGTTCCGGGGCATCGCGGAGGATCCTGCGGACGATCCCCGCCTTGGCTTCTCCCCGGACGATCCATATGCGATGCTTTGCTTCGAGGATGCCGTTCAGCGTCAGGGTGTATCGCCGGCCGGCGGGCAACGGGGCGTCGACCGCGGCGAAAAGCGGCTCGGAAAGGGTGCGCCAGCCGGTTCCCGGAAACAGCGAGGCCGTATGACCGTCTTCGCCGATGCCGAGCAGCACGATGTCGATCGAACCCGCGCCGAGTTCCGCGAGATGCGTTGCGAGAAGACGAGAGTAGGCGAGGGCCGCCGAACGGGCATCCGCGGCGGGGAGAGGAACGGCGAGAAAATTCGCCGGCGGTTCGGCCGGCCGGGCCCCGAACAGCGTCCGGCAGATCATGCCGCGGTTGCTGGCCGGGTCGTCCGGGGCGACGTCCCGTTCGTCCGCCTGGCACCACAGGGCGCGGCGAACGAGCGCCGGATACGCTGCGGCGAGGCGTTCGTAGACCGCGCCGGGAGTGGAGCCGCCGGAAAGGGCGATCGACGGCCGCCTTCCGTGAACGTCGCCGAAATCATATATGGTATTGGCTATTATATCGGCGAGCCAAGCGACGGCATCCGATGCGGCGGGAGCAATCTCGACGGTCGCACCGGCGGCCGGGGGGCCGAACCGTTTCACCAGGGACATGCCCCGACGCAGAGAGGGCGCCAGCTGCGGCCGTCGGCCCGGATGAACGCGTCGGCCTCCGCGGGGCCGTCGCTGCCGGCGGCATAGGCGGGTAGGGGCGCGTCGTCGTTTTCGCGCCACGTCTGAAGAATCGGGTCGATGAACCGCCAGGCGGCTTCGATCTCATCCTGGCCGATGAACAGCGACGGATCGCCCTGGATTGCGTCGAGCAGGAGTCGCTCGTAGGCGTCGGGCCGGTCGGACCCGAAGGTCGTCCGGTAAGAAAAATCCATGCCGGCCGTTCCGAGTTCGAGCTGCCTGCCGGGGACCTTCACGTTGACCCGGAGATGGCTGCCCTCGTTCGGCTGGACCCGCATGACCAGCACGTTGGGCTTGGGCTGCCCGGCCGATGCGGGGAACAGGTGGCCCGGAACGGGGCGGAAATGGACCGAAATCTCGGTCTGGCTCGCGGAAAGGCGCTTGCCCGCCCTGAGATAAAACGGAACGCCCGACCAGCGCCACGTGTCGATGAACAACCGGAGCGCCGCGAACGTCTCGGTGCGCGAACCGGGCCTGACGCCCGCTTCCTCGAGATAGCCGGGAACGCGCGCTCCCCCGCTCCGCCCCGCGGCATACTGGCCGCGGACCGTCGCCGACGCGACGTCCGACGGTGCGATCGGCCTGAGGGCCGCCATCACCTTGCGCTTTTCGAGCCTGATGCTTTCCGGCCGGTGCGAAATCGGGGGCTCCATCGCCGTCAGGCACAGAACCTGCATCAGATGATTCTGAACGACGTCACGCAGGATTCCCGCGGATTCGAAGAAGGACGCGCGGTGGCCGACGCCGAGTTCCTCGGCGAAGCTGATCTGGACGTGATCGATGTAGTGCCGGTTCCAGACCGGCTCGAAAAAGGCATTTGCGAACCGCATCACCAGAATGTTCTGCACGGCTTCCTTGCCGAGGTAGTGGTCGATGCGCAGGATCTGGTCCTCCGTCGCAACGGAAGCGAGTCGCTCCTGAAGGAGATTCGCTGAGGCGAGATCGTGCCCGAACGGCTTTTCGACGATGATGCGCGATCTGCACCCGCAGGGAGTCCTCCGATCCAGCAGCGGCTCCAAGACGGGAAGAAACGGCTCCACGTGATCGGGGGGGACGGCAAGGTAGAAGAGACGGGCCCGGTTGCCGGCCGAAGCCTCGATGCCGGCGAGCGACGAGGCGAATGCCTCGGCCGCGCCGCGGGCGGCAGGGTCGAGCCTGATCGTGCGAATCAGCGGCCGGAGCGCCTCGAGACCGAGCCGGGTCTGCTCCGAAGACGCGAAGCGGTCCGCTCGTAAATCTATAATACTAGATATATATTCGGCGACGCTGACGTCGTTTCTTCCCGTGACGATCAGTTCGAGGTCCTGGGGTAGCGCGTTCGAGGCCTTCAGATGGGCAAGGGCGGGAAGGAGTTTCCTGCGCGCGAGGTCGCCCGTGCCGCCGAAGATGACGAGCGTCGCGGCGCACGCCGCCCGCTCCTCCGCGACCGGCGTGGCGACGCTCACGTTTCCCCGCGGCGGGTCATGGCGTGCCCGCCGAACTGATTGCGCAGGGCGGCGAGAAATTTGTTCGCGAAACTGTCGGGCCGTCGCGAGGAAAACCGGGCGAACAGGGCCGCGGCAAAGACCGGCGCGGGCACGCTCTCGGCGATCGCCGATTCCAGCGCCCACCGGCACTCGCCGGAATCCTCGACGCGGCCGGCGATCGAGTCCAGGACGGCGGGGTCGTCGAACACCTTTTCCGACAGCTCGAGGAGCCAGGATCGCACGACGCTTCCCCGGTTCCAGAGGCGGGAAACGGCGCCGAGATCCAGCGATTCGCCGCAGTGCTGCCGCAGCAGTTCGAATCCCTCTGCGTAGGCCTGCATCATGCCGTACTCGACGGCGTTGTGGATCATCTTGACGTAATGGCCGAGCCCGCACCTGCCGACGTGCATCCAGCCGTCAGGGGGGGCCAGCGTCGTGAAGAGCGGGGCGAGATGCGCCACGGGGTCCGAGTCCCCGCCGACCATGAGGCAGTAGCCGTTCTCGAGGCCCCAGACACCGCCGCTGGTTCCGCAGTCGACGAGCCGCAGGCCGAGTCCGGAAAGCCGCTCCGCGCGGCGCACCGTGTCGCGATGGTCGGAATTACCGCCGTCGACGATGATGTCGCCGGCCGACAGTTTGCGGGACAGGGCGTCGATCGTCTCTTCGGTTGCGGCTCCGGATGGAACCATCACCCAGACGATTCTGGGAGCCGGCAACGCATCGACGAACCCGTCGAGGTCGTTCACCCAGCGAGCGCCGGCCGACTCGGCTTCGGCTTTTTTCGCCGTCGTGCGGGCCGTCGCGAGAATTTCGTGGCCGCCCGCAGCGAGCCGCCGGACCATGTTGAGCCCCATCCTGCCGAGACCGATGAACCCGAGTTTCATCACGGTTGCGCCTTCGCCAGGATCAGTCGATTGGCCGAGGAACGTGAATCCGATGGGCCGGCCTGCGGAACGGCATGAGCTCGACCTGGCGGTCGATGCGTCCCTCGATGCGTGCGTCGATCGATTTGAGTTTCTTCACATACTGCATCAATGCATCCGCGCACAGAACCGGGGTGGTCTCGGAGGAAACGCACTCGGTGAACTGCGGAAGACCGTTGCCGCCGTTGGCGAGGAAATCGTTGGTGACGACTGTGTAGATCGCTTCGGGGTCCAGGGGCCTGCCGAGATAGGTCAGTTCGACGCCTGAGGGGGTGTATTTCACGTTGAGCCCGCGGGAAACCTGCAGGAATCCGCCGTAGCCCGCCGTGGTCGTCATCTCTTTGCGAACCTGCTCAAACAGCCGCTGGATCGTGCTTCCGTACATCCGCAGGCTCGTCAGATAATTATCGAACGGCAGCACGTTCAGACAGTCGGCGATGCGGACCGCGCCGGCCGCGATGGACGTCCGGATGCCGCCGCCGTTGATGAGACCGATCTGGCCGGGAACCGCATTCAACAGCGAATCCGCGATTACGTTCCCGAGGTTTGTCTCCTGCGAGCGGACGAGCGGGCGATCGCCGTCGAGCCGCGTCACCGTTTCGGCGAGTTGCTCGGAGGTCTTCTCTTCGACCTGCTTCCAGAGCTGGTTGACGGTCGTTTTGATGGAGGGATCCTCGGGCAGGTCGGACGTCAGCGGAACGAGCCCGGCGGCCGTCACGATGCACCGCGCGCCGGTTCCGTCGGGTTCGAACCGGAGATCGAGCCGCGAAACGTGCGTTCCGAACTCGCCTGGCTGGCTGATGAACCGGTGCCCGGCGCTGTTGCCCTCGACGAGCGGCGGATCGGCGAACACGTGAGAATGGCCGCCGAGAAAGCCGGTAATCTCGGGAAACTGGGCGGCAAGCTCGAGATCGCGATTCCATCCTGAGTGGGTGAGGGCGAAGATCGCGTCGCACCCCTGCGCTTGGAGCTTCTTCACTTCCCGGCGAAGCGCCGTGACCGCATCCTCGACCACAATGCCCTTCAGGTTGGCTTTGGGAACGTCGTTTTCAAGATGTTCGTCGGTGATGCCGATCAGGCCGAGCCTGAACGCCTGCCCGCCGACGGGAATGGTGACGACGGTCGACGGCTTGACGAGGCCGGGAAGCGATTTGTTGGCGGTGAACCGCAGATTCGCCGAGAGAATCGGGAACGATACGTCGCGGAACGCTTCGAACAGCGCATCCTGGCCCGCATCGAACTCGTGGTTGCCGATCGTCATTGCGGCGTAGCCCATCCCGGACATGAACGTCGCGTCAGGAATGCCCCGGAAGAACCGGAAAAACAGGGTGCCCTGGAAGACGTCGCCGGAGGAGAGCATGACGACCTTCTTTCCCGACGCCGAAAGGCGGTCGCGGTAGGCTTTCATCCGGGCGTAGCCGCCCATGGCCGTCCCGGAGGCGCAGTCGGACGGCATCAGGTGGGCGTGGGTGTCGGAGGTGTGAAGAACGGTGATCTCGACGGGAGCGGTGAGACCCGCGCCCGCGGCCGGCCCGGAGATGAGGGCGAGAACGGAAAGAAGAGCGGCGAAAGCCGGTCCGACGATCGAACGGAGAGATGACATTCCTGACCTCGCTTTCCGACGCCGGGCGGGCGCCGGAGAAATTGTGTATCTATATGGCCTCAATTGTACCGTCATTCGTCCGGAAGGGCAAGCGGGGAATGCGTCAGTCGGACGCGGCGACATCCTCGAACGAAGCCGCTTCGTCTGCCTGCCGGGCAGCCGCGTCGCGGGCCGCGTCGTTCGCCCCAATCTTTTCGTGAGCGCCTTCCGGCGTGCTCATAAAAACGCCCGCCGCCTTCGCCAGTCCGCTCAATCCGGGGACCAGCTGCGGCACGAGGATGACCGCCGCCTCTCCGGCGGTCGCGGGCTTTTTCTCGGCGAGCTTCGCAAGGGCGGGCAGCGCCGGATGGATCAACGGGCCGTACGTGACGAGCAGGCTTACCGCCTGTTCCCGCCACCGGCCCTTCGAGCCGAGAAGCTGTCTGACGGCCGGCGTCCAGCGGTCACTCTGGGAGGCGATATCGAGATACGCGCGGGCGACGGCCTCGCGGACGCGCTCGCTCGGGTCGCCCAGGCTCTTCGCGAGCTGGGGAAGAGCGTCGGCCGCCTTGTCGCCGAGGGTCCCGAGGATACGCGCCGCACGAACGCGCAGAGCGCCGAGTTTCCGGTCGGACACGACCGCCGCCAGATCCGCTCTCGCATCGCGCGCCCCGTTGCCGAGCCGTTCGCTGAGATCGAGGCCGGCGCGCACCAGGCGGAGGTTCTGGCGCCGCATCATCTCGCGGATCGCCGGAACGGCCCCGGCGCCGAGCCGGGAAAGACGATCGAACGTTCCGCGGGCCTTTTCCGGCTCGAGCAGGCTTTCGACATCCTCGACGAGGGCGACGGCGTCAGGGTTCAGCTGGTCCGTTCCCGTTGCCGCGACGCTCTCGGCGACCGCCACCGCATTGGGATCGGGGCCGCGACGTTCCGCCTGCAGCGAAGGCGCGCAGAGGAAGAGCAGCGCGATACACCCGATGGCTGCGGAAAGCCGGCGTCTCGAAGAAAAACTCATGGCCTCAGTATACCACGCCGCCGGTCCGTCGTGCCTGCCCGAACCCATGACGGATTGCCCTTGTGGAGAGGGGTTTTGGGAAAAATGCTGTCAGGGTATGGAAACTCGGCCGGCTTTGTGGTATCTTCCCCTACCGACCGAGAACCACCCATAACATTCAGGAGGAAACTATGAAGAACGTTGAACTGACCGTCGAGGGACACATCCTCACCATCAAAGTCGATCTGAACAAGGAATTCGGCAAGTCTTCGTCCGGGAAATCCCTGATCATCGCCACCACCGAAGGCAACTACGCCCTTCCCGGCCGCGATGAAAAAGTCGGCCTCAACGTCTACAGGAAAACCTCCAACTGAGTTTTCCCCGGCTCTCGAAAGCCAAAACGTTCATCGCTGAAAAACGCGTTTTCCGGTTCCCGCGTCGGGAGAATCGCCGGAAAACGCGTTTTCTTGTACATGCCCCGGGAGCGCGCTGATGAAAATGGTCCGACTGGTTCGGTTTCTTGCGATCGTATCGTTTTTTTTGCTCCTCGATCGGCCCGCATTCTCCCTCGGCGGTGCGACCGATTCGGCTTGTATCAAGGGCGAAGCCGCGCAGGCGAAGGGGTCGGGGCCTCTGCCGTATAATTTCCGTGCGATCGACGGACGATTGTTTGCTGGGGGGACGTTGTTCAACCCGGAAACCTGGGCGAACGACGAAACGCTCGTCAGGCGCTACGTGCGCGACCTTCGCGGCCGCGGGGTGAAGACGATCATCACGCTCCATGTCCCTGCCGGCAACGACCGGTTCAACAACGCCCTGAAGCGGATCTGCCGCGAGGAAGGCCTTCGATGGCTGCCGTGTCGCATGACCGCCGAACAGGTTCCCGCCGAACGGCAGACGGCCGAGCTCCTCGAGGCCATCGACGCGGGGGCATATGTGCATTGCCAATGGGGATGCGACAGAACCGGCGCCGTCATCGCGAAATATCTCCGCTCCCGCCGCGGATGGAGCGGGGCGGATGCCTGGAAGGCCGTCGTCGGCGGCGGATCTCATGCGGGCCCGATCGGCGGGTTCAAGAAAAAGCCGTCGTATGCCCTGCTGGTGACGTGGTTCTGGCCCGAAGTGGCCGTCGAATCACGGGACGTATGCTATATATACGGAATAAAATATATTGGCGGGAAGCGGTGAGCCGAGACCGGTGACGGACGCCGTCACGCGCTTTCTCCGGAACCTCTGTCCGCCGATTTCCCGGAAGGGGGGGGCGGTCGCCGGAACTTCGCCGCGAACGTCCTCAGAGGATCCAGCAGGGAAGACAGCCGCCATCCCCCGCTTTGCGACGTGACCGCCTCGGCTGTCGGCGCTCCTGCCTGCCGTTTCCGGCGCTTGTCGATGATTGCCGCAACGATCGCGAGCGGGAGCAGGAAGAGATACCAGACGTTTTTCACGTATAACCGCCAATACAGAGCGGCAGCCCCGGAGCGCGGCTTCTTCGCATTTTTCGCCAGGGCCAGGTGCTGGAGCGCCTTGCCGAGATCCGGTTTTTTCAGGCTGCTCCAATACAGGCCCATGGCGTAATTCGCATCGGCGTCGCCGGCGTCGCGTTCCAGGACGATGCCTGCCGCAGAGCGCATCAGCCGGTAATCGGGCTGGGGATCGCTCAGATACTGTTCGAGTCGCAGGGCGGCGACCTCAGGCATGTCCCCGACGAGATCCTGGTTCTCGTCGAGCAGAGCGAGCATTTTCTTGTATGAGCCCACTTCGTGATACTCCCGCGCTTTCTGGAGAATGGCGTCGGCCGACGCTGTCTGGGCCGGTTGGCCGGTCTCGGCCGGAGGTTCCGATGCTGCCGCGCTGACGATTTCAAGCTCGTCCGGGGGGGCGGGTTCGGAGAAGGTGCCGACAGGTTGGGAGGCTGCGTGGATTGCCGTCGTTTCGGGCGTAGCGGCCGAAGATGCGGGAGCCGGGGCGGCGGTTGAAGCGACGACGACCGGGGCGGGGGAGGCGACCGGCGCCACGACCGGAGAAGAAACCACCGGCGAAGGCGCGGTCACCCTCGGGATGGAAGCTGGAACGGGAGCGGAAACGATCGCCGGGCTTGCCGTCGCCGGACCTGCTTTCACGCCGTCTGCGGCGGATTTCTGGGGGATCGAAGAGGTTGCGGATGCCGCCGGGCTCCCCGATGGGGCTTTCGGTTCCGTCCGTACGGACGCACCAGAGGAGATTTGTTGCGGGGTGACGGATATCTTCGACGTTGAAGATGCGCCCCTGGGCGGGGAAACGGCCGAAACGGATGCGGCGGTCGAGGCCGTCCCGCCGGCCTGGCCTGTCTTTGAACCGGCTTTGTGCCGTTCGGCCGATGACGCAACGTGCCTGAGCGGCTGCTCCGGAAGGGGGGAGACGGATGCCGCGGCGTCTGGGCGCGCCGGTTCGGGTGCCGCTGGAGAAACGGGCGGCTTCGTTCCGTCGACGTCGAAGCCGGTGACCGGCGCCTGGACGGGATAGCGGACGTCGGGAGGTTGGACCAGGTCGAAGATGCTCGCCGCACTTCGATCGGCGGGTGCGGTGGCGGCCGGCGCCGCGCAGGAATGGAGGCCAAAGAACAAAAGAGTGCAGAAAACCCCCGCCCTGGCAGAAATGCGGGCGATGCGAGGGGGCATCAGCGTCCGGATGCCGCTTTCTCGCGGGCGGCGACGGCGAGCGCGTCGCACCGCTCGTTTTCCGCGTGGCCGGCATGGCCGCGTATCCAGTGCCAGGTCAGACGGTGCTTCTTCGACAGCTCGATGAGGCGTTCCCAGAGCTCGCGGTTCTTGACGGGCTCTTTCGAGCTCGTGCGCCAGCCGTTCCGTTGCCATTTTTCCAGCCAGCCGTCTCCGAACGCTTTCGCCAGATACTGGCTGTCCGTCGTGACGCGGACGCGGCACGGCTCTTTCAGCGCCTCGAGGCCGGCGATGCACGCCATCAGCTCCATGCGGTTGTTCGTCGTGTGGGGCTCGCTTCCGGACAGTTCCCGTTCGGCCGCCTCGAACCGGAGAATGGCCCCCCAGCCGCCGGGCCCGGGATTTCCGCTGCATGCGCCGTCGCAGAACAACTCGACCGTCTTCAACTCCTGATCAGGATTCATTCGGACCCCCGCGCGTATCGACCGTGCCGACGATGTATCCGGCGGAAACGTCCGGGGCGGGAGCCGCCGTCAGAACGATATCCGGTAATACAATATCGACGCGTGTGCCTTGATTGACCTTGCTCGAAATCGTGATCTGTCCGTTCATGACCGTCACGAGCTGTTTCACGATGGGGAGGCCGATGCCAGCCCCGCCGTATTTCCGGGTGATGCCGGAGCTGACCTGGTAGAACGGTTCGAAGACGTTGCCGATGTTTTCCGCGGGGATGCCGATCCCGGTGTCAGTGATGGAAATGCGCAGGGCCCGGTCGTCGGCGGTGATGCTCAGCGTGACGGTCCCCTCGCGGGTGAACTTGAAGGCGTTGAGGAGGATGTTCACGACGATCTGCCTCAGATGCTGCTGGTCCGCGTAAAGGCTGACCGGGGCATCCGGGGCCTCGAGTGCGAACCGGAGCTTCTTTTCCCGCGCCTGAGCCTCGGCGAGCGGCATGAGGAAGTCGAGCAGTTCCTGCAGCATGAAGTGCTTGAGATCGGGCGACGAGATGCCGTTCTCCAGTTTCGAGAACTGGAGAATGCCGTCGATCAGGTTCTGAAGGTGAGCGGCGCTTTTCTGGATCCGGGTGCCGAGTTCTCGCACTTCGGGGCCCGTGAACCTGCTCATGGGACCGGTCGAATCGCCGAGCATCTGCCCGTAGGCCAGGATGGCGGAAAGCGGCGTGCGAAGCTCGTGCGTGATGAGGGAGAGAAAATGCGATTTCGAGATGACGGCCGTCTCGGCGGACTCTTTCGCGATTTTCAGCGCCTCCTCGGCCTGCGTGCTTCGCTGGATTTCCCGCTCGAGTTCGAGGATGTGCGCCTTGCGAAGCTGGCTTTCCGTTTCGAGCCGTACGAACGCCTCGTGGGCGTCGCGGATCTTCTTCGCCATGGTTTCGTACACCCGAAGCCCGAGAACCGGACCGAAGATGTCCACGAGAGGCTTTTCGACCGCCAGCGGCTCGATCTCGGGGGAGAAGACCGAGACGACCGTCATCCCCATCCGCTGAACGCCGAGACCGACGATGAAATACCCCAGGGCCAGGATCACGTGAACCGGATGCGACGCGACGGCGAGAGGGGAATGGCCGGCGAAGAGGGGGCCGTAGACCGCGCAGCCGACGCTCAGCAGAAGCGTTCCGAAACAGATCTGGCGCGCCGCGGTCCTGAGAGTGCCCTGGGCGTCCCGCCAGATTTTCAGGGTGATGGCCGTCATATACCCGATGACGAAGGAATACAGCAGCCCGAAGACGACTTCCTTCTTGAGCGGGATATCGGGGTCGATCGATATAATATCTGGTGAAATATATATCGCGATCGCGGAATACAGGATGATGATGCCGATGAACGTCATCGCAGAACCGATCCCCGGCGAGACCCGGCATACCCGCGCCAGTTGCAACACGCCGGCGACGCCGAAAACGAGCGCCGAAACGAAGAACAGGTTGGGAACGATCGACGTCTTGATCATCCCCAGGCCCGTGAGCCAGATGATCAGGTCCGATCCGTTCGCGCAGGCGGCGCAGACGAGGGCGATCGTGACGTTCGTCAGGGAATCGCGCAGCATGCTCCGGGGCGGGATCTGGGACAGGCCCTGCCACGCGACGTAGACGGCCGCGATGTTGAAACCGGTGAAAACGCTGAAGATGATGCGGGCGTGCTCGGTCGTGCCGCTCGCGAACCCGAGCAGACGGCAGGCGAAAAAGCCGAGACCGAACGTCGCGAGCAGGACGATGCCTTGCATGGCCTCATAACCGAAGGAGGGGAGAGGATACGATTCCGGATTGCACGTCGCGGAGCTTTCACCGGACCGTGCGGCATCCGACAGCAGGTGCCATTCGCCGTCCCCGTCGGGCATCGTATCCTTGCGCTCTCTCACATCGCGTCCTCCGGACCATTATGCAGGAGAATCAGTCGAATGTCCATATATCATTAAGAATATCATACGTCTCCTCCCCGCCGACGAGGAAGACCCGGCCGCCCGATCGGGCGATGCCAGCCTGCTGGCGCGGCGAGAATCTGCCGGCGTCCAGCGCATCGTGCGACAGAAGCCTGTTCCAGGAAATCCCGTCGCCGCTCGTCCAGACGTCGTTCAGGCAATCGTCGAAGCCGGAAGGGGAGACCCCGAAGCCGCCGATCAGCCAGGCCTTGCCGTCGATGACCGCGTGGGCCGCGCCCTGACGCGCCGAGAACGGGGCCGAGACGGTCGACAGCGTCCAGAGCGAACCGTTCGTCGAATGCCAGATATCACCCAGCGGCCCGGCCGCGCCGGCCGCATCGGTGCCGTATCCCCCCCAGACGAACATCCTGCCGCCGATCACGCCCGCCGCGGCGAGCCTGCGCGGGAAATACGCCGACGTGACGGACGTCTCGCTCCACGACACGCCGTTGCTCGACGTCCAGACGTCGTTCAGCAGGGTTTCCAGACCGTCCGCGTCGTAGGTCTGGCCGGCGATCATCCAGAGCTTGTTGTCGAAAACGAACATGTTATGATCGCCCCGCGCCCAGTACTCCGCGGAAGCCGATTCGAGCCGCCAGGTGACGCCGTCGGCGCTGGACCACACGTCGTCGGCCACGTCGATCCCGGTGCCGGTGTCGATGTAGCCGCCCGTCATCCAGATCCGCCCGTTGAACACGGCGCAGGCGTGGTTCGTCCTGCCGCTGAACTGGCCGGACCCGGGCGATTCGGTGTGTGCGAGCACGGGAGTCCACGTCTCGCCATCGCTCGAACTCCAGACGTCGTTGAAGAACGTCGCACCGTCCGTTCCGCCGATGACCCACAGGCGATCAAGAAACGAGATCGTCGCGTGCCCCCGTCTCGGGGCAAACCTGTCCGTCGCGGTGAAATCGCTCGGGAGAATCTCTCTCCAGACCGTGCCCGCGAGCGTCACCGTGTCGAACCGCCAGGAAACCGGCGCGACCAGCGTGTTGCCGTTGCCGTCGCGGGCCGAGGTCGAAACCGTCACGACGCACGCGGCCGAGGCCGGAAGCGAAGCGGACGGAGTGAAGGTCATCGTCGTACCGGACCAGGAAAACGTTCCTGCGACGGCGGCGCCTCCGGCGGTCATGCCGAACGCCGATGCGACGGACGCCTGGTCCATCGTCTTCGAGAACGTCATTCGGACGACGGTGCCGGTCGCCACGCTGGTTGCCCCCGGTGCAGGATACTCGCTGCCCGCGACAAGCTGCGGCCGGCTCTCGACGATGAAGTAGCTCGAGAACGTCCCGGCGAGCTGCTGCCCCGCGGCCGATTTCGCCGTCGTCGCGAGTTGCACGGAATACGCGGTTCCGAATGCCAGCCCGTTCGGCCAGGTCAGGCCGACGACGGTGTCGCCCGAACTCCACGTGACGACGGGCGTTTCGGCGGGTGCGGGGGCGACCGACAGGGCGGCGACCGTCGAGGCCCGATCCATCGCCGCGTCGAAGGTCAGCGTCAGGCTCGTCGTGCGGCGCACATCGGTTGCGCCGACGGCCGGCGATATCGCCAGCAGTTTCGGGCCGACCGCGGCCGCGGTTGTGAACTCGAGAACCAGGTCGCCCGCGATGGCGGTTCCCACGATGTTCCGGGCCCCGTTTCCGACCGTGACGGTGTGCAGAATTCCTCCGCCGAATCCGCCCGTGTAGGAAATCGTGAGACGCCGCTGATCCGCGCTCCAGATGCTGCTCTTCTGCCCGAGTCCTTCGGGAGCGACGGCGACGGAAACCGTCGAGGTCGCCATCGGCGCCGAAAAGTCGAGGACGACGCTTTGGTTGGCCGGCACGTTCGCCGCGCCGTCGGCGGGAACGGTCGACGAGATCACGGGAGCCGTGTCTGGTGCGGTCGTGAACGTCGCGATCCAGTCGGCGGCCATGCGGACGCCGTTCAGCCGGGTCGCGCTGCTGGCCACCCGCACCGTGTATTCGAGGCCCATCCCCAGAGGGGAGGAAGGAACGAAGACGAACCGGTCCGATTCCCAGCGGGAGCTGCCGGCGACGGCGCTGCCGCCCGTCTTCAGGCTGAAGGCCGATGCGACGCTTGCCTGGTTCATCGCCGTCGAGAACGCCAGGCTGACGACGGTCGAAGACGCGACGAACGTGGCGTTCGCCCGGGGCGTTTCCTGCCCGTCGAGAACGGTCGGCGGCGTCGTATCGGTGAACGAGGCGTCGAGGGTCCGGAAAACGCTCGATACCGGCTGGACGAGCGAAATGCCCGATGCGTCGCGGGCTCCCGTGCCGATGCCGAGCGTGTAGGTCGTGAGACTGCTCAGGGGCTGCGACCAGGAGAACTCGAACCGCCGCCCGCCGTCGGAAACGCGTGTTCTGCGGGTGCCGGCGGCGGCGGGGCTCAGCGAGACGGCGCCGAGCACGCTTGCTGCGTCCATCGCTTCGCTGAACAGGATCGTCAGGGAAGCGGTCGTCGAAACGCCGGTCGCTCCGTTCCCCGGGGTGATCGAGACGACGGCCGGAGCCTCGTCGTCGATGGTCGTGAACGCGACGGATGCTGTCGCGACGAGGCCGATCCCCGTCGAACTTTTCGCGGCCGTGCCGACGGTGACCGTGACGGTGGTGGCGTTTGCCCAGGCCGGAGACGGGGTGAGCGTGGCGACGGTGGCGTCGGCGCTCCACGAGATCGAGACGCCGCCGGAGGGGGCCGGAACGAGGGTCAGGGCGTCCGCAAGGCCGGTCGTGAGCATCGGCTGAGTGAACGCGAGCGTGAGCGGCTGCCCGCGGGAAACGGTGGTCGCTCCGGAAACCGGCGTCGAGCCGGCAAGCGCCGGGGCCAGAACGGAGCCGGTTTTGAACGTGAGGATGAACGGCGCGGAAAGCCCGTTCCCGGACTGGTCGGCGGCGCCCGTGTCCATGGTCAGAAGCATCTGGCTCTCGGCCGGCCACAGCAGGGTCGGCGTGATCGTCAGCCGGGTGCCGGTCGTATCCCATCGGTAGACGAGCCCGTCCGTCGCGGGCGAGACGCGGATGGCGGCTTCGGTCTCCGCCGTGTTCATCGGTTCGGAAAACGTCAGCAGGATCGGGGCGTTGCGCTCATTCCCCGAACTGCCGTCGGTCGGAACGGCGCCGGCCACGACCGGGGGGGGTGGCGTCGCGGGTGAAGAACCGGAACCTCGTCGTTCCCGAGAGGGGGAGGTTCGAGCTGTCGCGCGCCGCCGATGAGAAGCTGGCGATCACTTCCCGGCCTTCGTGGAACGGGGACGTCCAGGCGATCGTCAGTTCGGTGTCGCCCGAGGCCCAGCTGAAGGTCGGTGTGCCCGCGGGGGCGGGGGCGACGGAGAATGCGCCCGCGGTCAGCGTGCGGTTCATCGCCCTGCTGAACCCGAATTTCAGCGTGGTTGGCGGAACGGAGAGGATGCTTTCGGGCTCGGGTTCGAGCATGGAGACGGTCGGCCCGGATGCGGCGGAGGTGCGGAAGGTGAATCTGACAGGCTTGCCGAGGGTCAGACCGTCGGTGTCGGCCGCCGAGGCCCCGATTTCGATCGTGTAGTCGGTCTCGGCCTGCCACAGGGTCGCCGGAAGGATCCCGACGACGGTGCGGTCGGCCGACCAGTCGAAACTGAACTGGCTGACGGCCGGCTGGACCGCTGCGACGGCCGCCTCGACCGAGGCGCGGATCATCGGTTTCGAGAACCGGAGGAAGATGCGCGAGTTGATCGCGACCTGGAGGGAGCCGCTCGCCGGGGCGACGGCCGCCAGGACCGGCGCCGGCTGACCGGAGGGATCGCGGGTGGTGAACGACCAGGCATACTCCCTCCCCAGCCCGGCGCCGGCCAGGCTCGTCGCCGACGAGGCGACGCACACCGTCACGACCGTGTCGCCGGCCCAGGGGGCGGGGAACGTCAGGAACAGGTGCCGGTTGTCGGTCCAGGTCGCTTCCGCCGCGCCGGGCGCGGGCGAGATCGTCGTCGCCCCGACCACGCTGTCGCGGTCCATCTCGAGATCGAACGCCAGTTCGACGGGCGTGAAGCCGGGAACGTCCGAGGCGCCGTCGGCCGGGGAAAACGCGACCAGCCGGGGTGTTCCGCCGGTCGGGGCGGCTTCGGCCTCGATCAGCGACACCGGGAACTCCCGTGCGAAGGAGAGTCCGTCGGAACGCTTGATGACCCAGCGCAGGAGGAGCCGGTCGGCCAGGTCCGCGGGGCTCAGGCCGGCGATGGCAAAGCGAAGCGTATAGATCAGAGAGCCGCCCTGAGAAGAGCGTGATATATATGGAGAATTATTCATGGAAAGGACGGCGCGGCCGAGCCCGTCCGGTGGGAACGCCCGCGACTCGGAGGAATCCGCGATCGTCCCCGGCGGAAGAGCGCCGTTGACGCCGACGATGGTCAGTTCGTTCGAGACGATGCTGCCGGGGTCGATATCCCGCACCGTGTGCGTCAGCGTGAGATTGCCCGCGAAAGCTCGGCCCTGGCTCGCGACGGCCGCCGCCGGCTCCATCGAGATCGCGAGCGTCGGGAACGTGCGGCTCGTGTCGGTGGGCCGCACCACCATCCAGCGCGAAAACACCGTCGTCTCGACGACAGCGAGGCCGTGGTCGATGTCGACGGCGGAACGAGCAGCGACCAGCCGGTCGTTTCGCGTTCGCAGGCGACGAGAATCGCGTCGGGATGCGCGCGCGCCTGGGCGTCCGGCTGGAACGGCAGTTCGAGCCGCGCGGGGCGGGACAGGACCGTCGTGGCGGGGGAAATCGTCACGTCGTAGGCGCTGGAGAGTTTCACGAAGCCGTCCGGGGGAAGAACTCGGCTTCCCGTCGTCTGTGTCGTCCCGAACAGGATCGGCGGTTCATACACCATCGAGACGTTCAGGGTCGTCCCGTCGGCCGCCGCTCCCGCGGGAATCACCAGACGGAAATTGTCCGACCGGATGTCGAGGGCGCCCCCGCCGGCGATCGTATACCGGCCGATCTGGCCGGGAATGCCGCCGTTCCGGTTCTCGGACCAGTAGGGCTGGATGATCCTGCAGCCGATCGTTCCGGAAACGAAAACGAGCGCGAGGAGAGCGAAGGCGATGCAGAACCTGGCCGGCCGCGACCGGTTCCCGAACGTCTGGCGTGTCATCGTGATATATAATCCTTATGATAATAGTATGTGATATTATTGCTTCCCGGCGGTGACCTTCATCACCTCGGCGGCGATCGCGCCGTTCGGAAGGGTGCGGTAGGGGAGCATCTCGACGACGATCTGCTCGCCGTCCAGGAGCATCGGGAGCGAGGCCGGAGCGACGCATCGATATTGTCTCGTTTCGCTCTCGAACAAAAACGTCTTTTTGTCGATCGTCTTCAGGACCCGGCCGGTCAGCTTGCAGGGCCTGCCCATGCGGAACTCGGTGGGGATGCCGGTCAGCCTGTCGACTTTCTCCTCCGCCCTACGCTCGTCCTGGCCGCGGCCGGTCTTTGAAGATGCCTTCCGGGACGTTTCCGGCACCCTCGGCTCCGTCGAGCGAGGCAGAAGGATCGGAAGGAGGGCCAGGAGGATCACCGCGAGCGCCGCGACGAGAGGAACCGGCACGCGCCGCACGAGTCCGGCCAGCCCTTCCCGTTCTGCGTTCTTCGCGTCCGGCGGCTTCTGCTGGGCGCGGAGTTCGGCCTGACGGTTCCGGATAGCCTGGCGGACTTCGCTCACGGCGTAGGGCTTCGGAATCTCGCGCTGCATCGGCTGGTCGACCGCCGTCTGCGGTTTTTCCGGAGGCGCCGCCTCGGGCGAAGCCTCTTCCCGTTTCGGGGCGGGCGCGGCCGGTTGCTGCATGTCGATGCCGAGACGCAGGAGGGTGTCGAACATGTCCATGCGCGCCTGGGCGATCAGCATCGTCACGCCGGGGTTCGAGCTCGCCTGGATCTTGTCGAGGCGCTCGAGAAGCTCTTTGGAGGGGTTCGTCAGCAGAACGACGATCAGCCGCCGCGCGATCGCGGGGTGGTCTTCCGCCTCGAGCGCCCGGAGCAGGATGTTCCGGATCTTCTCGAACGGCACCAGGATCAGGCAGCTCACGGCCTGGGCGCGAAGGGTCTTGTCGGTCGAGCGGAGCATCTTCTCGATGCTTTCGACGGCTTTGCGTTCATCCCACTTGAGGGCAAAACGGACGGCCTTGCCGCGGATCTTCGGGTCGGGCAGAGCCAGCAGGTCGGACAGTCTCGGAACCAGGCGGTCTGGCGAGCGGGCCTCGAGCAGAATGAACGCCGCGAGTTGAACTGCCGGTTCGTCCTGCTGGAGGGCGGATTCCGCGAGTGGAAGATCCTCGGCGTCCCGGCTCAGCTTCATCAGACACCGGAAGGCGAGGGCCCGGGTGGCGGGCGAGCCGAATCTGGCCTCGTCGCGGACCCACGGGGCGTGTTTTTCCCAGGTTGTCGCATCGAGCCGCCCCAGAAGGTCCAGTTTTTCCGGTTCGGGCAGTTTCGACGGGGCGGTCTCGGGCTTGACAGGCTGAAGGGAGGCCGCATGGGGGAGAAAATCGGCAAGCCGGCGGTAGACGTCCTCGGTTGCGGGATTCAGGGCGAGTTTCTCGACGAACGCGGCCACGTCGGGCGTCTGGATGTTCTTCGCCAGCCAGTCCTCGATGGCCTCCCGGCGTGTGGGGGAGGCGACCGCGATCTGGATCTCGAGGTCGGCGAGGAACTTCCTGAGGCGTTCGCGCCTCCACAGTTTCAGAATTGCCTCATGCGGTGCGTCGGGGCCGGCAATCAGCCCCGCCGCCGACGCTGAAACGCTGATTTCCTTGAAAATCGCGCTGAGCCGCGCCGCCTGCGGTTTCGGCACGGTGTCGATGAGGTCGAGAATCCGGAGGGCCGTATCGATCTCAGGATTGCTGGCGAGCAGGGTCTCGCATCCATGCAGGACTTCGGGATCCTGCTCGTCTCCGAGAATGGAGAGCACATACTCGCGAATCCGCGGAAAGGGAAAGGCGAACGCCGCCGAGAGGCCTGCGATCCGCTCTTCGCTCTTTCGCGAGGCGAGAAGCTCCGATAGATGCGCCTCGGCTTCCTGCTCGTCGACCTTGCGGAGGGCGGCGATCGCCCGAATGCGGACGATCGGGTGATTCGACGCGAGAAGCATCGGAAAATGCGCCATCAGTGCGTGCGGCGCCAGGGCTTCGATCGCCTCGATCACCGGGATGATCAGTCCGCTCTGGCCGTCTCCGAGCCAGTGGGCCAGAAACGAGACGTCGCCTTCGCTCCCGTATCTCCCGAGAAACGCGGCGGCCGGCGGCTGCAGTTCCTCGGGAATCGAGGCGGGATCGGAACGAATGCGCGACAACAGCGGTTCGATCTCGTCGCGCCGGGGCGACAGGAGACTCGTTCGCGTGATCGCCGGGCAACTCCCGGTGGGCGGTGCCTCGGGCCCTTCCGCACGGGCGTCTCCCCGTCTCGACCGGATGCGGCTTATGGCCTGCGCGGCAAAAAACGACAGTTCGCGATCGCTTCCGTCGGCGAGCTCCTGGAGAGCTTTCAGCGCCTCGCCCGATGCGGCGGTCTTCGCGAGCTGGACGACGGCGTTGACGCGGAGCGTGCGTTTCTCCGAGCGAAGCTGTTCGAGAAGCTGCCGCTCCGGCGATGTGTCAGCCATGACCGAGAGCCGAACGGGCCTCCTGTTCGGTGCCGAAGGTCGAAACCATCTCCATCAGACCGACGAGACTGAAGGCCTCCCGGAGCAGAGGGGAAAGCCGGCAGAAGACGAGCTTCAGCTGGAACTCCTCCGCAAACCGGTCGCAGTGGTCGAGCAGACATGCGATGCCCTGGCTGTTCGCGAGGGTGCATTCGCCGAAATCGAACAAAACGGTCGTGATGCCGGCGAGATCGATTGCCCCGATGACGTCGTTCATGACCGTGCCGCCCTGGTCGTTCAGATACCCGACCGGGGTGATGATGAGCCAGGCCCCATCTTTCCGGGTCCGGCAGGCGAAGTTGGTGGTCATATCTCTCTCACCTCGGCTTTCATTCTATACAATCCTCAATCTCCCGATCAAGTGATTCCGGTTTTTGCGGGTTCGCAGTCACGGAATCTTGTCGCATCCTCGCGCCGATATGGTATGCTTGTACAGAGGGAGAAATCCGAGGGAAACCATGCAATGATCTTCGTTCGCCTTCGACTGCTTGCCGTTTTCTGCCTCGTGCTTTCTTGTCCTTCCGCTCTTCACGCGCAAGGATCGATGCCTTTCGTCCCTCAGGAACCGCTTTCCGCTCCCCTTCCAAGCCATGAGTCCGACCTGGAGAATTCCCCCAGGAAGCCTGAAGACCCGTCGGCGTTTCCGCAGGGATGCTGGGGCCCCTGCAAAGAAAGCACCTATCTCGCCCTCAAGGCTACGAATCCGTCCATCACCCGTTTCAAGGTATCGGAAATGTTCGATCTCGGCCAGTCAGCATCAACCCCGACTCAGGTTCCCTACCGCCCCGACCTCGACCTCTCGAACCCGCGGTGGTCCATTTCCGCCACGACGTTGAAAGATCTCCTCGGTATGTATGCGAAGCCGAGGCTCATCGACGCCCGCCTCCCGGCGGAAGACACCGGCGTGAGCATTCCCGAGGCGTTCCCTCTCCAGTTGCCCCTGGCCACCGAGACCCTCCAGGCGGTTCTGCCCGACAAAAACGGCATGGTGGTCGTTTTCGGAAACGACGAGACGACCATGACGGTCGCCGAAGTTGCGGCTGAGCTCCGGCGTCTCGGATACGCCAACGTCCTCGAGTTCAAGGAAGGCCTGAAAGGGTGGATCGAGAAAGGCGGCGTAACCATCATCACCCGGATGGAAGAACCGCCGGAGCCTGTTCCTCCGGCATCCGGGAACTGACGCGACATTCGCGCCGCATGAGTGAAACATGAACAGTAATTCGACAACGAGGATCTTCAGCGGCAGATGGATCGGCGGCATCGCCGTTCTCTGCGCGGTCGTTCTGCTCCTCGTTTCGTACGAACGCCGGAGCGCCCGGATTTCCGAACCCGCCTACGTTTCACCGCTGACCCGCATTGCAACGGGGCCAGAGCTTCTCGAGGCCGTCCGGGCGAAATCGGTCGCTTCCGACACGGACATGGAACCGCTCGTTCAGCGTTTGTATTCGAGCGGATGGGCGCGGACAGCAGCGCGTCTTGCCCGGCTTCAGCCTTCGAAACGCTGTAGGGTGTTCCTGCGGGTCGCGATGGATATCGGCGATGCCGAGCTTTTCTGGGCCAACCGCGATCCTGCGGAGTCCCCCGCGGACTACTGGACCCGTGAGATCAACGGCTGGTATGGCGGCGAACGGCGATACAGGATCCTCGCAGGATGGCCGCCGGATGACGCTTCGGAGGTGCGGCTGATGCAGTGGCCCCTGTACCTGCTCATGCGGCCCATCCGGCAGACATGGGACGATTTTTTCGCGACGGTGGGCGGGATCCTCCCGCGGCCGTTCGCCGGCCTGATGCAGTTGCTCGTTCCTGCCGCCGAAGAGATCTCGTTGAACTCGGTTTTTGCGGCTGTTATACTATCTGACAAAGATGATTCCCCGCCTCAGATATGGGAAAACATCGGGATCCTCAATGCCGCCGGCTTCCAGTGGGGCGCTGTCCGCGAGCTCGCGTTGCGCCTTCCCGATGCGTGGCTCCCGCAGATACTCCAGCTCGCCCTTCCGGAAAGCGATGTTGAATTCATGCTCGAAACCGTCATCAAAACCGACGTTCCCGCGACGGCCGACCTGTTCGACCTGGTGGTCTCGATGCCGCCGGATGCGTTTGCTCGCGCCGCCGGCTCGGCGCGCCGGGCGGTTCTTCTGCGCCACCACGGCATTCCGGCGATGACGGCCATCATCGGAAGCGCGGCCGCCAGACTCCTCGACGAAGAACGCCTTCGGCGGATCAACCCGATGGATACGCGATACGGCGTCAATCCCTACGTTCCCCCGCCCGAGTCCCTGGCGCGGGGCTTCGGAGACGGGCGATGAGCAGACGTTTCGCGAACCCACCGCTTCCGTCGACGGGCAGACTGCTCGCCGGCATCGTTTGCATCATCCTGCTGGCGGTCGCGGCGGGGGCCATAACCATCACGACGCCGGTCATCAAGACGATTCAGGGCAAAACCGTCGTTCCCGGGGAAATAACGTACGTCACCAGCAAGACGTTCACCATGGCCGGCGTGTCCCAGTCCAATCGTATCGTCCGCGTCTGGTTGTACATGAACGGCCAGCTCCTGCAGAACAACATCTCCCCGAACCTGAAAGGCGTCTGGTCGACGTCCGTCACCCTTCCGGGCGATGGGGATTACGGATTCCAAGTGCTGGCTTCGGGCGTGAAAGAGCCGTTCCTCAGCGCCAAGTCGAAAGTCGCGACGGTCTCATTGGATATGACCCCGCCGACGATCTCCATCAACGTTCACAGCGGCGACTACGTTGCGCTGAAAAAATATATAGCAGGCTATGAAAACCTTCTCCGTGCAGACGTGATCGATCCGACGGTCCCGGGAGCCGCGTCCTCCGGTCTGAACTTCGATTCGGTGAATTTCTATCTGAAAGACTACAGCATCGTCGGCAGGCCCACCGTTCCGGGTGACGTGACGACCGACTACGACAGATACCTCTGGTGGAACCCCACGGGCGGGGACTGGTCGGCTGCGGCCGTAGACCGGCATCAGTATTACCTGTCCTGCTACATTGAAGACAAGGCGGGCAATCAGGGAAGCTACACGTATTTATATTATATCGACTCGACGAATCCGCCGCCGGTCATCACCCACGTGTACGATCCCTTTCACTACCTGGGATCGGAATCTTTCACCGGGATAGGCGAGCCGCCGGACAATCTGCCCGATGAAAACGGCTGGGTGAAATACTACCCATACATGACGCTGTACGAGAATCCGACGAAAGTGAAGGGCTACGTGGCCTCATGGAGCGTCCCGAAAGATTCTGGGTTCGACACCTACGAGATTCGTTCGTGCGCCCGCCAGTGGGGAACCTGGCTGGCGACTCCCAATACCTCGAACGGGGCTTGGCAGATCGATTACAACCGCAGATGCCCCGTCGGCACGCATGTCATGAACATCGATTCCATGGATTCGGGCCTGCTTCACACCTGCGACGCCGGCCGCCAGGGACGAGTTCCCCTTCAGTTGATCTACGAATACGGCGTGCCCCAGAGACCCACGGAAATGATCTTCGCCAGCGGCACATACCGCTTGAAGACAGGATCCTATTACATCAAAGAGGCGGGCGACACGAAATGCCCGGACATCGTCGTGAAAGTCTGGCCTCTGGCCACCGACCAGACGGCCATCATCGACTATGGCTGGGGCGGAACCGCAGGCTTCAGCCCGCGGCTGGCTCAGCAGGTGATCTCGTCGGGACTGGTGTATCTGGATACCCCGGGCCAGTATGACAAGGGCGAAGTCTTCCAGGATCTGAACCGGGACAGCTACAGGCAGGCCAATGAACCCTATTTTGACAACACTCCAGGACAATACGACCTAGGCGAGCCCTTCCAGGACCTGAATAAGAACACCGTCTGGGATCCCGGCGAACCATACGTGGACCAGCCTCCGCGAGGGCCGCGGGTCAGCGACGGGATCACGGCGACGCTGACGAACTTCCTCAACCTGCAAATGCACGCCAACATGCGCACGTGCATCCGCGCCTTTTCGACGAACTACCTCGGCGTCTCCCGCTGTCTGGGCGTCATCCGATACTGCGTGAACACGGATTACCCTCCGAACGTCGCCGATGCCTACTGCCAGCCGCTTCCCCGCGTCAACCCGAGAACGTCGGCGTATAAGCCGACGTATATTTATTTCAAGGCGTATACGTATGCTCCCGGCGTCTCCGGCTGCTGCGACGCCTATTCTCTCGATTATACGAAGTCCTGGATCCGCGTCGTCAACAGCAAAGACCAGGAAATCATCCCGCCGCAGAAAATATGGAAAGCCATCGATCGTCAGACCACCCACCAGGCAGAGATCAACTGCGCCGCGGTGAACTTCCCGGACGGAACCTACCGGGTCGAAGCGACGATGGAGGACAAGTTCGGCCACAAGGTCGTGGATTCCCCGACCAGCTCGGTGTTCAAGATCGACAACGTGGCGCCGAACACGACCGACGAACAGCCCCCGCCCGGCGGCCTCTCGAACTCGTTCCCCAGCTTCAACGCGCGCATCATCGATCCGGCCCTCACCTCCGACCAGTCGGAAGGAACCGGCGTCGAGCTCAACCCGTTCAAAGACCAGGTGTGGGCCTACAAACGCCTGACGGTGGATTTCACCCCGGTCACGACGGCGTATTCCCAGACGATGCCGATCTCCGATCCCATCAACGGAAAGGCGGTCAACGAATACGAAATCGCGTTCATTCCCGGCATGCAGGCCATTTACGAGGAAAATCTCGAGGTCTGGGAAAAAGTCGCCGGCAAATTCACCCAGACCGTCATCCCGTCATCCTCCATACAACTCGTCTACAACGGTTCTCCGACGCCGAACAAGCTGACGGTCAAGAGAACCGACGCCATGTTCGAGGCCGGTAAAACATACGTGTTGGTATATCAGGTTCCCTGCTTTACCTCGAACGACGGCGTCGACCGCGTCGGCGCCGTGCCGATCAACCCGATCACGGCCGACGGCGAGTATTTCGTCAAGATCAAGACGCTCGACCGGGCCGGAAACCAGGGCACCGTCATTCTCAACTACTCGAGATGCAAAGTGCCGTACGGCACTTTCACGATCACCCCGTCCAAAAGCCTCGTCTTCGCGGGACTCATCCCGCCTGACTACGTGTCGTTCACCACCTCCCAGATCACGTGCCGCGACGGCAGTACCGTCGTCGACGGACAGGAGCTGTCCTTCGCCAAGAACGGTCCCGGCGACCCCCGGCCCCCCGATTCGAACGGCCTCGAGGACGACGGCATCCAGACACCCATGGGCATTCCCGGCGACCCTCCCGACAACGGCCGGTGCCAGATCGATTTCGTCATGAACGACTCGACTGCCGGTTCGCTGTACATCGCGGGGTTCATCGGCAAGGCGAGCGGCACGAGCCCGGCTGTCACGGTGAACCGGGTGAACGCCTTCACCATCAGCCCGACGACCGTCACCCTGCTGATCACCCCGGACAACCCCAACCCGATCGCCTCGCTCACCTGCGCGAACCTCATGGACACGTCGCTCACCCTGACCGTGCCCGACGGGTCGCTCGCCACCTGGACCTACAACACGGATTTCGACCCCAAGCCGGCCAACCTGAGCCAATCCGGGATGAGTTACTGGAACTCGACCTACTGTCTCGACAACAACCTGACCACTACGGGCTGGCACACGAACTCCGCCGTCGCCGGCGCCTGGGTGCGGGTCGATCTCGGTTCCGGCTACGCCATGCCCTATACGAAAGTTCGCCTGAACGCGCAGGGTGGCTTGTATAAAGGGATATATAACGTCGAGTATTCCGATGATAATACGGTCTGGACGACGGTCGCCGAGGGGCTCGCCCCGACCGGCTACGGCTGGGTCGAAACGTTCTGGGACGACGTCGGCCCCCACCGGTACTGGCGCCTCCGACTCATGAACACGCCGGGCACCGGCGGGACGATCCGCGAGATGGAATGGCAGGGGCTCGGGGCAACCCTCACGACGGACGAGGACCTCGCGGCCCCGGGGATCCAGACGAAGGTCGCGGGCGGGGCCGCGAGCGTGAACATCAGCGCGGGCACGAAGCTCGTGGCCACGGTGAACATGAGCATCGGCGGCGTGACGTGCCCGGACCGCACCGTGACCTTCCTCGACCGCCATCCCCCGCCGCCGCCCGCCTGGATTCTTCCGGACGTCACGTATTCCACCGGCAGCTGCAGCCTGACCTGGCCATACACGACGGACATCGGCGGTGCGGGAACGAAGGATTTCCGGCTCGAGAGTTCCAGAAACGGCGCGGCCTACGGCCTCGTCGCGACCATCACGATGCCCGCGACCCTGAAACGCGACCTCACGAACCTCCCCGAAGGCCTCTGGTCGTTCCGCGTCGCGGCCCGGGACAACGATCTGAACATCAGCAGCTTCACCGTCGCCACCAGAACCGTGATCGTCGACCGCACCGGCCCCACCGCCGTCGCCTGCACCGACAACGGCCCCGGCAACAACGACCCGGACTACCGCTTCTCGGCCGATACCAACGTATATTTTTACTGGAATGCGACGGACACCCTCTCGGGCGTCGTCGACGTGAACATCCAGGTCGCGACCGAAGCGACGTTCCTCGCCCCCGTTTTCGACGGCTGGATCGGCAACGTCAACCAGTACTGTTTCGCCGACGGCCAGCACAAGGTCACCTATTACGCCCGCGTCAGGGCGAAAGACCGGTGCGGGAACATCGGCAACTGGGGCGCCTCTTCCGACGGGCTGATGGTGTTTTCCAAGGAGGCCATGCGCCCGCCAAACATCCCGACCATTACGACGATCGCAAGCAAGCCGGTCGTGCTGGGCCAGAATATCTACACGAATCAGACGGCGAACCTCGGAATCGCCGGCCAGTGCGAAGCTGAAAACCTGATCGAGATCTGGTTGGACGGCGCATACCTCGACACCTGCCTCGGCACGGCTTCGGGCGCGTACGTCGGGTCGATCACCATGACGCTCGGCACGCACCTGGTGTCCGTGCGGGCCCAGAACCTGTTCGGCACCAGCGATTTTTCGGCGACCGCGACCGTCGTCATCGAGCAGACACCGCCGACGATGCGGATGAAGGTGCTCGCAAAAAACAACCTGCCGTTCGACAACCGCACCTACATGAGCAACGATTCCGTCAACTGCGAGATGAGCCTCGAAAGCATCAGCATGGTCGCATCCGACACCGGCGGTTCGGGCGTCGACATGACGACCGCCTCGATGACCATCACCGATATCAACGACGCCGGAAACCCCATCGCCGTGTCGCTTCCCTACAGTAACCCCGTCCTCGGAAGCACCCGCGTCATGTCGGTCGACACGGCGCGGTTCATCCCCCTCCTCAGCGCTCCGTACGACAACATCCTCCAGGAAAAACACCGGTACCGCGTTCGCTGCCAGGTGTCGGACGCCGCCGGCAACACGGCGTTTATCACGCGAGACTTCGTCGTCGACAACACGAAACCCGGCCTCGCCGCCGGAACGCCCGCCACCACGCCCCCGAACAGCCCGATCAAGAAACTGTACGTCTACGACCTCGATGCGTATCCCTGGCCGGCCATGCCCCCCGCCGGCGCCATTGTTCCGCTGACCTGGTCTGTCGCTTCCGGCGCTTTCATGGTCGATCCCGCGTTCGTGAACGCCTCCCTCGTCAGCGACGAGTATTCGCCCCGCGCGATTCTCTTCAACTCGATCGGCGTGTATGGGGCCGTCCACGTCGGCGAGACGCTCAATCCGGCCGTTCAGGCGGGCAAAGACTCCTTCGCCTGCAAGGTCGAAGCCTGCTGGGGCTACTCCTCCGCGATCACCGCGGCCGCGGATGGTCTGGGCAATACGAACACCTTCCGCTTCCCCTTCTTGACGGTCATCAACGGCATGCTTTCGCAGCAGCTGGTCGTATCGGACACGGCCGAGAACCGCGACTATTTCACCATGGTCCTGAACGTCCGGTCCCCGCTGTTGCGGCCCGACCCGCCGTCCGCCGTCCAGTTCCAGAAGGTCGCCGATCCGTCCACCGTCTACTCGGTCTACGGATGGGATGCGCTGTTCCCGATGACCGGCATCGACATCGAAAACCGCGAGGTGTTCGTCACCGACAACGTCTCCGGAGTCGTCGCGAGCATCGCCGTCACCGTCATGGATGTCCCGCAGACGGTCGAGATCGTCGCGACTTCCGGCACGGTCATCGCCAACGCGACGGTCGCCCCCGGCGACAGTCATGCGGCGATCACGCTCAACCAGTCGGACCTGCCGGGGAAGCTCGAGTTCCAGATCAGGACGGTCGCGAACGGCACGCGGTCGCTGACCGTTCCGAGGTATCAGAAAAACTGGTATTACGCCTGGATCCGCAACGACACGATGCCGCCTGAAATCTTCAACGCTTTCCCCGTGGCAAACCTGTTCAATCGCCTTGTCGGCGCCGATGCGCTACCCTTCCCGACCGACTTCAACGTCCAGGGAAAAGACCTCGCCAGCGAGACGATCCGCGCCTATCTCAAGGTCGCCGCGAGCTCGGCGGCGCTGAAAACACTGACCGGAACGGTGGTCCCGGGAACCCTGACCCGCGAATACGACGTCGGGAACGCCTTCTACGGATTCACCTACACCCTCGACTCGGTGCCGGCGACGGACGGAACCTACTACTACGTCGTGCAGCTCGAGGACGCCGCGTCTCCGGGCCCACACACGGCCGTCGCCTCGTTCCCCTACATCCTCGATTCCATTCCCCCGGTTCCTTCGAAGCTGGAGCCGGCCGACGGCGCAAAGGTGTACGCCATCGACTCCTTCAATGCGATCATCGCCGACCCGCCCCTCCCGGATGGAACTCCCGGCGCAGGTCCCAACATGGATACGGCCAGAACCCAGGTCATCCCGTACAAACTCCTGGCACGAGGAGCGCCGGTGAGCGATACCGTGTTCTCGAACCCGGTCCTCGGCCAGGATGCGACCGCCACGAACCAGCTCGACGTGCCCGTCGCGGTCGGGGCGTCCGTCGTTCTGTGCGAACTCACGGCCGCGAGCCAGCCGACCGACGTCTTCCTCGACGGAACCGTCACCGCGAACGGCGGCGACGTGCTGACGGTCTCTGCGAGCGGCATGGAGCCCGTGAAATCGTATGCCGTTCTGCTTCCGATGCCGTTTTTCACGACCAACGACGGGACGTCGGTGGTGTCCGCCGTCACGAGCCAGCCGATCACGAAAGGCGGCTACTACGTCGCCTTCGTATACCCGCTGGACAAGGCGCTGAACCGCGGAGCGCCCGTGGCGGCCACGTCGCTGTACGAGGCGGCCATCGGAGAGTTTTACCTCTATCCCCAGCGCACCTCACTCTACGCCGGCCTCATTCCCCCTCACGTGGCGACGTTCACCTCCTCGCCGATCATGACGACCGAAGAAATGCCGATCCCGGGCGGGATCGACGTGACGCTGAAAACCACCAAGGGGTCCTTCGTGCCGGAGGATTCGAACAACAGGCCGAGAGACGGGCATCAGGTCAAATCGAACGCCGACGGCACCATCACCTTCGGACTCGCCGCGACGGGCACCGCGACGGGCACCGCGAGCGTCCAGGCGAAACTCGGCCTCGCCGGCGCCACGGACCAGAGCGTCACGCTGATTCCCCTGCCTGCATTCGAGGTCACCCCTTCGGCGACCACAATCGAGATCACCAAGAACACGCCGAATCCGGTCATCACCTTCAACACGTCTGACATCGGAAATCCCGGCGACCTCGTTCCCGACGGAACCCTGTTGACGATCACGACGACCTATGGAACCCTCGGGCCGGCCGATGTCGACGGGACGCTGGCCGGGCACCAGGTCAAGGTTCTGGGCGGACGGGCGAGCTTCACGCTCACTGCTTCCCTGCTCGGATCCGCCACCGTCACCATTCAGGCGGGCAGCGTGACCGTCGAAAAGGCGGTGTCGTTCATCGACCGTTATCCTCCTTCCGCGCCGGGGGCGCTGACGTTCAATCAGACCCTCAACAACACGGGCGATTTCGAAGTCTCGTGCGGCGCGTCCTTCGACTACGGCGGAGCGGGGCTCAATCTGTACGTTCTCGAGATGAGCACCTTCGGCACCACCACCTGGGGACCATGGAAGGTGCTCACGACCAGCAAGGCGCCGGTCCGCTCCTTCTACCTGACGGGGCTCGACGAGGGGCGATACAAGTTCCGGGTGTACGCGACCGATAAAGCCGGCAACCAGAGCGATTACGGCAACGAGAGCGGCGTCATCATCGTCGATAAAACCAAGCCGACGGGGTCGATGGTCATCAACAACGGGGCTCAGTTCTCGACGACCCGCGGCGTCACCCTGAATATGACGGCCGCCGACGCGAACGGGGTCGCGCAGTTCCGCGCCAGTAACGACGGCACGAACTGGTCGAGCTGGTATCCCTTCGCGACCTCCTACGCCTGGCTGTTGAAAGCCGGCGACGGAAACAAGGTCGTCTACGTCCAGTTCAAAGATAATGCCGAAAATATATCAATCTCCTACACCGACGGTATCGGCCTCGACTCGTCCGGTCCCACCGGAACGTTCAGCACCAGCAAAACGTACACGACGACGCGAGACATCGACCTGCTGTTCACCGCGACGGACATGAACGGCGTCGCTTCGATCGTGTATTCCCGCAAGGGCCCCGACGGCACGCTGGCCAGCCAGACCTCGGGGTTCGTCCCGACCATGGCCCACACGCTTCCGGTCCAGAACGGAACCTACGTTTTCTACGCCCAGTATTTCGACGACCTCGGGAACGGATCGGAAATCTTCTCCGCGACCGTCTACTACGACGGAACCCCGCCGCCGGTGCCGACGATGCTGGCCGAGCCCGTCTACTCCTCTGGAACCGTCAACCTGGTATCCTGCACGACGGTCGTGGATAATATATCTCCTGCAGTATTATATCGTTTTCAATGCTCGCTTGACGCCGACTTTTTGAGCGTCGTCAACGGCGAATGGACGGAGTATCCCTTCTGGGAGTTCGACTCCCTGCTGCATAACAAAAAGTATTATTATCGCGTCCAGGCCCAGGACGGCTCGCTCAACAAGAGCGCCTTTTCCGCCGGCGTCTTTTCGATCCAGGATGCTCAGGCTCCGACCGGCTTTTACACCATTGCGGCCACGAATACCGACCCCGACGTCAAAATTTCGCGCGACAGGACCGTTTCGTTCATCGGGACGAGCCTGGCCGACGTTCCGTCAGGGATCAAGAACGCCTCCGTCCAGGTGGCGAGCGACACGACCTGGACGGATATTTCCTGGTCCTCAGGCTGGTTTGCGAGCACCGACGGCGCCGTAACCTGCACGCCGAACGTGCCGAACGGAACGTATCTCAAGGCCCGCGCCCGGTTTGAAGATGTCGCGGGGAATATTTCCGCATGGACGGTGACCACCGCCTCGATCGCCATCGACCTGGAGGCGCCGATCGCCACCGCGACGACAGACTGGATCGGAAATACCGATCCGGACCACTTCTGCTCGAGCGACAACAAGATCACCTTCACCTTCAATGGCTCGACCGATCCGGGCTTCGTTCCGAAAAACATGTATAACCAGAGCCTGACTCTCGACCAGGTCACCCTGCAGCTCGAAGTCGACGACAATCAGGAGTTCTCGTCGCCCGCGCTGGCGGACTCCGTCACCCTTTCGGGAACGACGACCTCATACCAGTTCATCGGACTCTCTGACGGAAATTATCGGGCCCGCATCCAGGTCAAAGATAAAGCCGGCTGGACGAGCGCCTGGGGGGCATACTCCGATGGCATCTGGGTCGACAGGACCAAGCCGGGGAAGCCGGTGGTCATCGACGACGGAGACTATTCGGGCATTCCGACGGTTCTTCATGCAACCTGGACGTCGGTCGAGGAGGGAAGCGGTATTCAGAAATACGAGGTCTGCATCGGAACCTCGAAAGACGGCACGGACGTCGTTCCCTGGACGAATGTCGGAACGGCGACCGAGCGGAGCTTCACGAACCTCACCCTCGCTCTCGACGGCGTGACGCTGTACTACTTCAGCGTTCGGGCGACCGACAGGGCCGGAAACGTATCGCTGGTCGGCTATTCCGACGGCATCAAGGCAGGCGACCCGTCGCCTCCTGACCCCGTGACGGTCACCGACGACGGCGAGTTCACGCCCTCGGCGACGACCCTGCATGCGATCTGGACGCAGAGTTTCGACGCCCAGTCGGGCATCAGTCGCTACGAATATGCCATCGGCACCGCAAGCGGAACCACGAACGTTCTCAACGCGACGTCGGTCGGCATCAACCTCGAGTTCACCAACTCGTCGCTTACCTTGCAGGATGGGGTGACCTATTTCATTCATGTGCGCGCCGTAAACGGCGGCAACACGCCGGCGCCGTGGTCTGTCGCCGACGGCATCACCTGCGACCTTTCGCCTCCGCCGGTTCCGGTGATGAACCCCGAACCGGAATACTCCTCCGGAACCTCGAACATCGTTTCGTGCCCCGCCGTGATCGATGCCACCTCGGGCGGGGTGCGGTACGAGTTCCAGCGCGCCACCGATGCCGCCTTCTCGACGGGTGTCGTGAGCAGCGGCTGGCTGGTGGCCCCGGTCTTCAGCTTCGACGGCATGGTGCACGGCACCAAATACTGGTTCCGGGTCCGGTCGAAGGATGCGGTCGAGAATATCAGCGCCTGGTCGGCCACGGTGTTCTCGACCCAGGACTCGAATCCCCCGACCGGTTCGTATATCGTGGATCCGGCTTCCAACCTCGATCCCGACGTGCTCTGGTCGCGCGACACGACGGTGGGGTTCATCGCCACGAATTTGACCGACGATCTTTCGGGCGTGCAGGATGTGCATGTACAGATCGCCCAGGTTTCTGATTTCGGAACGACCCTCAAGGACGAGTGGCTAGGGAATACGACGGGGGCCGTGGCGCGGACGCTCGCCGTTTCCAACGGGGCGTACATCTGGGCTCGCGCCCAGTTCAAGGACGTCGCGGGGAACATCTCACCGTGGTATGCGACGGCGGTTCCGATCGCGATCGACCTGAACGCCCCCGTTCCCGCCGCGACGACGGACTGGATCGGAAACGAGGATCCGAACCACCAGGTGTCGAGCGATACGAACATCATGTTCACGTTCTCCGGCTCGACCGACGCCCAGTTCGTCCCGAAGAACATCTACAACGTCGACGGGACGCTCAAATCGATCGAGATCGTCGTGGAAGTGTCGGAACAGCCGACCTTCTCATCGACGTCGATCGCGACTGACGTGGTGCTGGCCGGCACGGCGACGGGGTATTACTACTCGGGCTGCGTCGACAACAGGTATTATCGCGCCCGCATCAAAGCCACCGATCATGCGGGGTGGTCGACGTGGGGTGCGTATTCCGACGGCATCTACATCGACAACTCGGCCCCGTGGCCGATCGCCGGCCGAGCCTTCTTCATCAACGAAGGGCAGCTGACGACGGCTTCGAGCGGCGTGAAGTTGTGCATCACCCTGATGGACTGGAGCGGCATCGCCTCGATTTCCGTCATGTCGAACGGCCGGCCGGGCATCTGGACGACGTGGAACTACAACGATACCTCGGTGTTCAGAAATGAATCCGCACCACAGCCCGAGGGCGTGCATCACGCAACGATCTATCCTGTGCCGATCTCGTTCCCGGTGGCGAACCCCGGCGGCTTCGGCCTCTGGACGATAACGCTGCGCGCCCGTGATATCTACGGCCACATGAGCACGTTCACCGAGGAGATCCAATACATCGACATCCTGTCGTCGACGCCTATCGGCAGGCGCGATGACCAGCCGGACGCCTTCGGCGAGAGAAAATACCCGATCGACACCTACGACGAATACAAGGGTCAGAACAAATACGGCGTCCCCGGCTCCAATACCGGCCGCATCATGCGCATCGGCCAGTAGAACCAACCGCTGAATCACAAAGTCGCAAAGACACGACGCAGATCATTCACTTCGAGAACTATTGAGTCCTACATATCAAAAACCAGCTTCGTGTCTCCGTTCGTGCTGAGCTTGTCGAAGCACGAACAGCCACTTGCAGATGATTCCTCATTTCGCCCTTCGACAGGCTCAGGGCGAACGGGTGGCTTTCATTCTGCAGGAATCAATAACATATGAGCCGAGTAGGAATCCGCAAATGGCGCTGATGAAGCAGGTTTCGCAGATGAAACTCGGAAAACCTTCTTCCCTTGGAGCTTCCGATCCCTGGCGAAAAAAGCTCGTTTCAGACGTTCGTTCTTATCTGCTCTTCATCGGGTTTTCATCTGTCCTTCATCTGCGGATATATTTCTGAAAACCTCGTTTTTTTTCAACGGAGTATCTTCGCGGCTTGGTGGCGAATGAAATTCCGTCATCGGGAAATCAGTGGAGCGTTGGCTTTTCACCACTCCAGGAAGCGGTGGACCCAGCCTTCGGGGAGGTCGACGGAGTCGCTTCCGGTCAGGCCGAACACCTGGGTCTGCTGGAGCGCGACGGAGGCGATCGCCGAGGTGACGACGAAATCTTTCGCCCAGGCGCTCGGGAAGGGCGTCATCGTGTCGCTGCCCATCCAGCGCTCGAGCATCAGACCGTCGAAATACGCGGCTTCACCCTTGTTCGAGTTCACGGTCAGCTTCACGGTCAGCGTCGCCGCAGTCGGAAGAAAGAATGCGGCAAAATAGCGCTTCCAGTGTTTGCTGTTTCCCTTGAGCTTTTTCAGTTCGGCCCCATCGCTTTCCCGAATCACGCTGAGAGAAAATTCGGACGTGGCGTTGACCGGCGGCGACCACCGTCCCCAGTAACTGATCACGTATGTGGCATTACTCGTCAGAAGGTCTTTGTAGATCTTCTGCGTGGCGGACTTGTTGACGGTCCAGTTTTGCTCGTCGATATTCCAGTAGTCGGGTTTCCCGTCATCTTTCACCGTGACGGAAGCGATGTAAGGATCGGATGTCGACGTGGGGAGCCCGTTCGCATCGACATACCCGAAATCATCCTCGAAGCTGGAATTCCGGATGAGATTACGTCGGAATTGCCAGAGATCGCCTGCCGACGAGGGCAATGCGTCGTTGGGATTCGCCGACGCCTGGGACCAAGCGCTTCTGCGCAGATACCCCTTTTCCGCCAGAAACGATGTCAGGGAGGCGACCGTGCCCTCTCTCAGGGTGGTCATGAGGGCTTCGGAAGGGTTTTCCTTCAGGACGTAGAGGTCGAACGCGCGGCGAACCGCGTCGAGATTGAGTTTCAGCTCCTGCTCGGTGTATCGCTTGAGACGCGTGTCCTGCTGAATGACGGCCACGGAGCTGCTCAGCGACAGCATCGTGATGATCATGATCAGGAACAGGAGGGCATACCCGGAGGATCTCTTCATTACCGCAAGTATAAAATTCTGAGAAAAAGATGTAAAGATTCCTCGGATTTGCCGATATAATTCTGGGTTAATCAAGCTGGCGAAAATCCTGAGGCTAAAGTTGAGCTTCCATGGCCACCGGTAAACTTGTGAGAATGACATGCGGAAGAAAGCGGCGTGAAGGTTTCACGCTGCTCGAACTGCTTGTTGTCGTCGGTATCCTGGCAACGCTCGTTGCTCTCGCTTTGCCGTATTACCAGGATTACATCAACCAGTCCCGCATCACCGCCGCCCAGGCCGATTTGACGAGTTATGCAAAAGCCTTGTCTTTGTATGAACAAACTGAAACTACCTACACATCTGACAATTTTTTGCCGTTGATTGGTAAATATATTCAAGATTTTAGAACGTATTCTGGGCAGGTTAAGCCGAAAGATCCATGGGGCAATGATTATTTGATCGATAAGGTAAATGGTTCTGTCGTTTGCACGGGGATCGATGGTACAGATCAGACGACGAAGAATGCAGTCCCAGCATCGCCTAATCCGCGTATGCCTCAAGGTGATGACAGTTGCATTACTTACAAGCCTCCGTTCTTCATTTCTTCGGCCAAGGCTATCAATTCAACAATGGTTGAAGTTGTATTCTCACGGCGTGTTGCATCAGCAACTGCGGCAGTTATGAATGCTGCATTTACCGTGACTGGACGTACTACCCTCAATGTTCAGAAAGTATCTGAGACAATATTCCGTGTGACTCTTACAGCCGCGATGGCCAAGGGAACAAATACCGTTAATGTTGCCGATACTATTACAGATGTAAACCTGAAACCTATTGCAGGAGCAACTGCTGACGCAAATCCTGAAACAGGTTGGGTTGGAAAATTTGATTTTACATATTAGTCTCCATATCTGATGTGTTACCGGGAAACATTCGTTTTCTTGCCGCCAGGATATCGTTTGAGTCGTGGCGGTTTTTCGCTTGTGGAACTTATTGTGGCGACAAGCATTATCATCATTCTTTCGCTTGTTGCCGTTTCGATCGGGGACCTGATCAACCAGCGTGACAGGGAAGTGCGGCTTCGGCAGACCCTGCTGGATATGAGAAGCGCGATCGACCGGTACCGGACGTTCAATAACGGCGCCCTTCCGGCGAATCTCGGCGTTCTTCTCACCGCGACGGATACCGAAGGATTTCCATACCTGCGCCGGTTTCCCGACAACCCCGTATCGCCGACGTCACCTCCGAAACCCTACTGGCAGATTGCCACGATCACTTACGCCATGGCCACCCAGACGAAATGGTATCCCTGGAGCGGCGTTCCGCCATATACGATCGCAACCGATACAACCGTCACGGGCGGTGGCGGCATCGCCGACATCAGGTGCTCCGAGGGCATCGGCACCGGCCTCAACGGCTACCCCTACGAAGCCTGGTGAAACACGGTTCACCACCATGATGTAGGGGCGGGTCTCAGACCCGCCCCTATGGATGCACATATATGTATGCCTTCATTATGTGCCTTTGTGCCTTGGTGGTGAACTGTTCTCTGTGCCTCGGTGTCTCTGTGGTTCGTTGTCTACAGGGGCAGTTTGATCGAGGTCGTGACGAGGGCTTTGCCTTCCTGGGAGTCGATGAGGGCTTCCCGGATACCGGCGCGGGCGGCTTCGGCGAGGATCTGGCGGGCCAGGATGCCCGATTCGCCCTGGAGAACCTTCGCAGCGGCTTGGCGGCTCTCGATCGAGGCCTGGTCGTAGAGCATGGTCTTGAGCGTCTCGAACCCGTCGAACCGGCCGGCCCGCCAGCGCAGAAGCGCGGCCATCGCGCGCTCCTTCGGCTGCGTGATGCGGTCGACGTTCTTGATCAGCTCGTCGAGCTGGGCCGTGAAAAAATCGGCGTGCTTCAGCATGATGGTGAGCGCGGAAATCCGCAGGTCGGGCTCGTGACGCTGGACGGCGCCGATGATCCAGGGGAGGAAGCCCTCCCAGCCGGCCGACTGGGAGACGATGTTCAGCGTCCGCCGCACGATCGGCTCGGGAGCGGCCTGCACGGGGAGATACCGCTCCGCGAGCGGGATCACCTTGTCGGGCGGGATGGAGGCCATGATCTCCGAAAGTCCGTTCGCGACCTCCTCGTCGGGCGTCGTGAAATACGTGTTCGTGATCGTCCGGATGCCGGTCGAGTCGCCAAGCTGGGCGAGCACGCGGGCGGCGACGGCGATGACGCGCGCCTCGGTGTCGGAGAGCATCGTGCAGAGATGGGCGACTTTTCGCGACAGGGGCAGGTTCCCGATGAGGTCGGCCGTGGCGGCCCGAATCTTGACATCAGGCGAGGCGATGCGACGCAGGATGAGATTCTCGATGTCGGCTTCGGTGATCAGCGGCGCGAGCGCCTTGATCGCCTCGTTCTGGACACGGGTTGACGAGTCGTGCAGACGCGGCTCGAGATGCTTCCGAAGATCGGGCGGGGCGAGCATGGCGAGGCCCCGGACCGTGTTGGCCCGGACCCGGTCGTCCTTGTGCCTGAGATACGGCGTGATCAGCTCGGCTTCCAACCTGAACCGGCCGACCGCGACGACCGCCGTCGCGATGACGTGGGGGTGCGTGTCCGGCTGGTCCGAGGTGAAGATGCCCCGGATTGCCGTCGCGGCCGTGGGGCCCATCGACGGATCGAGGCGCATCACGACCTCTCTCCGGATGATGTGGTCGGGATTCTTCAGCAGCTCGACGATCGTCGCGATGCAGGCCTTGGGGTGGTGCGCCACCGCGAGTTTGAGGGCTTTGCGGACGGTTCCGGTGTCGGCGGAGCGCAGGGCGAGCATGAGCGGCTCGGGATCGTTGGGGTAGAGTTCCAACCATTGCTTCAGGGCGTAATCCGCGAGCTTTGTGTTGTTCGCGGCAAGAAGCTGGTTGATTTCCGAGATCTGCATGTTCAGCGGCGCGCGATGAGCTTTGCCATCCCGAAAATCGGAAGATAGAGGGAAATGACTATGCCGCCGATGATGACGCCCAGAAAGACGATCAACATCGGCTCTATCAGCGAAGCGAGCGTCTCGACGTTCGAGTGGAACTCGTCTTCGTAATACTCGGCGACGTGCTCGAGCATCTCGGGCAGGTTGCCGGTCTTCTCGCCGACCATGACCATGCGGTTGAGAAGGTCGGGCAGCCACGGTTCGTGCGCATAGAAGCTCTCGCTCATCGAGGTGCCGCCCCGGATTGCCTCGGCGGCCTTCTCGACGGCATCACGCACCGGGGCCCGATCGATCGCGGGGGTGATGATCGTGAGCGACGAACTGACGGTGATGCCGCTGTGGATAAGGATCGCGAAGCTCTTGGCGAAGCCGGCGATCTCGTAGGTGTGGAACATCGGCCCGAAGAGCGGCAGCGACAGGAGGAATCTGTCCCAGGCGCGGCGGCCGGACGGCGTGCGGATCAGGGCCATGAAGCCGAACACGAGGAGCGCGAACAGAGCTGCCATCGGCAGCGCGTGGCGCGTCAAAACGTCGCTGATCGAGATCGTCATCTTCGTGATCCAGGGAAGATCGCTTCCGAAGCGCGAGTAGATGTCCTTGAAGCGGGGGACGATGTAGGTCAGGATGGCCCAGGTGACCAGCATCGACAGCGCCAGCACGAGCAGTGGGTAGGTGAGGGCCTTCTTGATCATTCGGCGCAGCTCGATCTGCTTTTCGATCAGCGAGGTGAGCCTGAACAGCACCTTGGGCAGCTCGCCCGACTCCTCGCCGACCTGGATCATGTGCAGGTAGGTCGGCTCGAACACGTGCGGATGCGCCTTGAATGCGGCTGCCAACCCCGAGCCGCTTTTCACGTCGTCGACGATCGCCTTCAGCACGACGGTCATGGCCGGGTGCGTCGAGCGCTGGGCAAGCATGTCGAGGGTTTCGAGAATCGCCACGCCGGCCTTCGCGAGCGTTGCGAACAACTTCGTGAAGTGATACAGCTCACCGAGCGGCACCTTGGGTTTGCCGAAACCGAACGAAAACCCTTCGGGGGCTTCGGCGATCTTCTCGGGAATGCCGCCCTGCATGCGGATCATCTCCGAGGCTTCGGCCGGGGTCTGCGCCGAGAGGTCCCGGGTTTCGGTCTCGCCGTTGATGGTGCGGTACGTGACGCGGAATTTCTTCATGGCTCGTATTCTACCTCGGGCGTCCCGTCGATGTCAGCCCCGCTGCCCCAGCCGTCGGCGACGCCGTTCCGGATGCCGTGCCTTCCATTGGGAACCAGCGGATTTCCATCTGGGTGCGGTCGGGTTTCTTCCTGAGCATATCGACGATTTCATCGACCTTGCTGGACTGGGACGCGTTCAGCGGGATGTTCCGGCTCTTGCCGTCCGGTGCTTCGAGATCGATCGATCGCGAAGCGACCTGCTTCATCAGGAAATCGGTCGACGGAAGTCCGGCGCCGCTCTCGATCATGAAGGCCCGCGAATCGACCCGCACGAGAGCGAATTTCCGCGCTCCTCGGGTGATGCTCCCGAGATACACGATCTTCGCCGGCTGAGAGGCCGGCTGGGCGATCGGCTCGGTGCCCGTCGGGAGCGGCGGCGGGACGACAACCTCGGACCCTGGCCAATGGAAAAGGTCACGGGTGGTCGAGGCGAACGACTCGTGGAGGATGACGCGCGTGATCGGGAGCGGAATCGTCGCCAGTCGCGTTTCCATATCTGTCAGTGTATTTGATATCCCGGCGAGAAGCTGGCCGATGGGCTGGGTCGGATCGGGGGTGAACGGCTGCCCGGGAGAGGCGGCCGGGGGGGCGACGGGTGAGGGGAAAGCAGCGCCGGGAGGGGCTGCAGCCGCGGCTGGTGGGGGTGACGACGTTCCCGGGCGAGGTGCGGGAGTCGCCGGCGCCGGCGCTGCCGGGGCGGGGCTGGTGGGCGCCGTTCCGGCCGCCCGGGCGCCTGGCGCGGCGGTGACGGCGACCGGTGCGACGGCGGGTTTCGCGCGGCGGGAATACGTGATGAAATTGAGCATCAGCAGGATGGCGAAAATGGCGAGACCGATCAACGCGCGTTTGTTCTTTTCCAACCACTCGCTATTCACGGCGGAACCTCACCTTACAGGCCGCCTTGAAGGCGATGCATCTGCGATCGTTGTTGAACGACTGGAACTCGAGGCGTTCGATGAAGATCCCGGCAGGGTGCATCTCGAGCGCATACATCAGGGCCCGCAGGCCGGCGTAGGTGCACTCGAATCGCGCCTCGAAGGGGAGGGTGGTGAACTCTCCGTCGTCGATACGGGTCTGGTATGAAAGGCCCAGCACGGTGACGCCGGGATGCGCGAGCGCCTTCTGGAGGTCTTCGACGAACTCGGGCATCGTCTTGTCGCTTCGCGGGGTGAAGCTGGCGTTTTGCAGCAGGGTTTCGATCCGCGCCATTTCGGCGGCGAACTGCTGGCTCCGGCTCTGGAGATTGCTGATGAGCGCGAAACCCTCGGATTCGAGCGTCTGCGGGTTCGGGAGCCTGGCCATGATGGCGCGCGCCTGGCTGTACTCGGTCCGCAGCTTCGGGAACCACAGAACTCCGATGAGGAACAGCAGCGTGATGCCCGCGCATGACGAGACGAGCAGCAGAACGGCGCGATCTCCGCGTTTCATGCTCAGTCGCCTTCCCTGAACTGGAACACGACCTCGACGATCGTGGAGGCGCGGCCCTGGGTCGTTACGTCGCCCTTGGGGGTGAAGCTGAGACCTTCGATGCCGCGCATGGTCGAAAGGTTCATGTAGAGCATGTTGACGGCATCGGCGTTCTCGACGGCGACCGTCATCTTGAAATGGTTGTCGCCGGCGTTGAAGGTCGCGTCGCCCGTCAGGGCGTTTTCGATCTTCACGATGATCGCCTCGGATGGCAAAGCATCTTCGAGAAGGGCGAACAGGCGCGTCCAGCTCACCTGGCGGCCGATCATCATCTCGTTGTGCCGGGTGAGCCGCATCTCGAGATCGTCAAGCTGCGCGGAAGAGGGGAGCGCAGCCGCCGCCTGGCTCGCGAACTCGGTTTGCCGCTTCCTGAGCGCGTCGGCCTGCCGGGTATACTCGCGCTGGGCGCTGGATGCTGAGCTGCTGAGCCACCAGGCGACGACGACGAACGCGACCGTCGCGACGAGAAACGCGATGGGGGCTCGCCTGCCGACGTGGATCTGGCGGGAGTCGCGCTGAAGGAACTCGAACGCGGTGGTCATGTCGCTGCCATCCGATCGAGCCGGTCGAGCTTCCAGGGCTGGAGCATCAGGTGACCGAGCAGCGGAATGAAGCCCTGGGCGCCGCCTCTCACGTCGATGCCGGCGAACGCCGACGTCAGGCGGCTTCCGAGAACGGATTCGAAACGGGTGACCGAGAGGCCGAGGTTGTCGGCGACGAGCCGGTCGAAGTTGCGCCAGAGAGCGCCGCCGCCCGAGAGGACGATCTGCCGGTAGGTGGTGTCGGCGGGCACCTCCGCCGCGTGGAGCTGGAGGATGCCGTACAGCTTGTGAAGCCAGGTGGAGAACGTCGATTCGAGGGCCTTGTAGGCGGGAATCTCGGTCTGCGCCTCCTGCGTCGGGTCGTCGAGCAGGATCAGCTCCTTCATGATCGCCGCCTCGGCGTCGTCGGGCGTCATCTCGCTGTATTTCGACAGGGCGTTCACGGCGTCCTTCACGCCCACATTGATCAGCTGGATGCGCTTCAATCCGGCGCTGCCGGCGATGCCGATCGTCGTTGCCTCGTTGCCGAGATGCATCAGGGCGAGCGGGTTGGGGGAGGGGTTCTGGTCGATCTGTTTCCAGAGCGCCGTGGTGCCGATGAACGACGGCTGGATCGACATGAGCTGGATTCCGATTCCCTGGAACAGCTGCTCGAGCTCGGCGATCACCCCCTTGGACAGGGCGCAGAAGGGGATCAGGCTGCGGTTGCCGTGTTGCATGCCGACCTCGAACCGCAGGAAATACTCGCGGAGGGGCATGGGGGCCGTGTTTTGCACTTCGCGCTCGAGGGCGGCGATCGGATTCGCCTTGATGATGACGGTCGACAGGTTGAGCGTGCCGATGTGGAACGCCTGGTCGGGCAGGATCAGGGTCGCGTATGTTTCGCGTGGAACGATGCCGTCATACAGAGATTTTATAGCTGTAACGATACTTGCCTCGCTGAAGAGACATGTCGTCAGGTAGCTCGTGAAAATAATGCCCCGGGGCGCGGGAACGGCGGCCGCCGTCTTGATCTTCCACGTCCCGTCCTCCCAGGTGCCGCGCAGCAGCCTGAACCACCGGGTGCCCAGCTCGATCAGGTCTGGCTGAACCCGGGACAGGAGCCACTCGGTGATGGTTCGGGTCAGTGACACGGGCCGACGACGCGCTCCAGTTCGTTGAAGTCGATGACGCCGTCGTTGATGAGCAGCATGCCCGACTGGCGAAGGGTGCGGAGGATGGTCTGCTTGATCACGGGAAGGCCGTCGCTGAGCTTGCCTTCCTGGACGTGGTCGCGGATCTCGTCGGTGATCGGCAGGAACTCGAACATGCCGACGCGGCCCTGGTAGCCCGTTCCCATGCACCGCTTGCAGCCCTTCGCCTCGTAGATCTGGGCGGGCCGGCTGCCGGCCGGGAACAGCTTCAGCTCCTCCGGGGTGGGCTCGCGGGGCACGCGGCAGGCGGCGCAGAGGCGGCGCACCAGGCGCTGGGCGAGGACCAGGTTGAGCGAGGCCATCAGCAGGAAAAAGTCGACGCCGATGTTGTTGAGGCGCCGCAGGGTCTCGATCGACGAGTTCGCGTGGATCGTGGACAGGACGAGGTGGCCGGTGAGGCTGGCCTGGACGGCGATTTCGGCGGTTTCGAGGTCGCGGATTTCGCCGACCATGATGATGTCCGGGTCGAGGCGCAGGACGGTGCGCAGACCGCGGGCGAAGGTCAGCGACCGCTCGGGGTCGTTCCGATTGATCCGGACCTGGATCTGCTGGACCTGCTCGATACGGCGTTCGACCGGGTCTTCGATGGTGATCATCTTGAGGGCCGGGTTGGCCATCGTTTCGAGGATGGCGTAGAGCGTCGTCGATTTACCGCTTCCGGTGGGGCCGGAGACGAGCATCATGCCGTGCGGATACTTGATGGCGCGCTTGATGACCTCGGTCTCGTCAGGCCTGAGGCCCATGCCCTCGAGGGTGATGACCTGGTGCTCCTGGCCCGAGAGCAGGCGCAGGGTGAGGTTCTGGCCGTAGAGGCCGGGCATCGAGGCGATACGAAACTCGACCGTGCGGCCCTCGTAGGTGACCTTGAAGCTGCCGTCCTGCGGCAGGATGCGCTCGGTGATGTCGAGGCCGGCGAGGACCATGATGCGCGAGACGAACGAGTTGGCCGCCTGGCCGGTCAGCTCGAGGCGCGTTTGGAGAACGCCGTCGAGGCGGAACCGCACGCGCGTGCCCTTCTCGAGCGTCTCGACGTGGATGTCGCTGGCGCCCTGGCGCACGCCGAGAATGAGGGTCTTGTTGACGAGCTGAATGACGGCGGGGGCGTCTGAGCCGCCGCTGATCTCGACCGGGGCGGCCTGTTGTTGCCTCCCCGCGACCGGCTTTTCCTCCGCGGTCGCGGAGGAAATATCGAGCGAAACGGCCAGATCGCTCAGGCCGCTCGCCATGTCCTCGTTTTCGGCGATCGCCAGCAGGCTGTCGATATGTTTCTTGATGGGGCCGGGCGGCGCGACGACGAACTTCGGCCGCATGCCCATGGCGCTCAGCAGCCCCTCGACGGCGCCGGTGCCGGCCGGGTTGGCCGTGGCGACCGTCAGAATGCCCTCCTGGAGCTTCAGCGGCAGAAGGTTTTCGCGTTGGCAGATCGGCAGAATCGACGCAGGCACCGAATCGGGCGGCTGCCACGTCGCCAGATTGTCGAAAGGCAGCCCGGCCGCGTCGGCGAGAGCCGCGTAGATGTCGTTGTCCGGTATGGCTTTTTCGCGGCTCAGAATTTTTTCGAGAGGAAGCCGCTCTTTTTCGGCCAGCTTGACGAACTCGGCAAGCGCCTCGGCCGGAAGGCTTTTCCGTTCTTCGAGGACGGCCTGGAGCGTCCGGCGGAACAGGGTCGTCGTGATGAATTTTGCCATACTCTCATTCCTTGAAGCTTATTTCATGGATCGACACGTATTCTATCGTCAAAGAGGGGCACTTCGTGCACTCTCAGAAAATACCCCCGTTGTGCCGAAGATACTCTGGGAACTCGACGAATGATCAACCGACAATCTCAATCGATCCTGACGGCGGCGAGAACGCTGATTGCGGCTCTTGCGGCGTGCGCCGTCATCTTCGTTTTCCAGGGCGGAACCGGCATTTCGGCTGTCTCTGCGAGCAACTTCAAACGCCTCGATTTTGCCCCGCCCCAGAAGCGGAATGATGGAAACGCTGTTCCCGGCCGCTTCTTTCTCGCGTTCGACGGCACCGTGTCGAGCCGGCTTCGCCGCGAGGTCGGTCTGCCGCTCGCCTACATCGACATTCTCGGCGGCCGGATTGCGATGAGCCCGCTGGTGATGCCCTTCGCCGATGGGCCGGCCCGCCTCGTGCGGTTGACGCAGCTCGCGAACGATCCGCCCGTCGTCCGGGCCACCTTCTTCCTGCGGGAACTGGCAACGCCGCACATCCGCGCGCTCGGAGACACCCTCGAGATCAGCTTCCATGCGGGGGCGTCGGGGGTGGCGACGGATGCCGTGATCGTTTCGACGAAGCAGCACGCCCCGCAGCCGTATTCCCTGCTCGAGCCCGGCGCCAGCATGGCGTCCGAAGCCGCCTCGATGCGCCAGCCCGGTTCCGAACGGTGGGCAGGCCAGACGGCGAGAGATACCGTCGTGACGCCGATCGACCTGAACCTCAAGGGCGTCCAGGCCTCGCACCTGCTGAAGGAACTGGCCAAGCAGGCCGGGATGAACGTGCATTTCCGCGACGCATTCGATTCGTATATCGACGTGCAGGCCGTGGCCTCGAGCCCGGTCGAGGCGATGACGACCGTCGTGGCCAAGCTCGGCGGAACTCTGTCGATCGAGGACGGCGAGATCTGGATTTCGCTGGTAGGAAACCCCTTGCTGGCATTTTCCGATACCGATCTCGTCGAGGGCGCCGACCTGCGCGGCCTCGCGCTGGGCGACGTGCTGAGAGCCCTCGGCCAGATCGGCGAGCTGAACATCGTGCTCGACAAGTCGCTCGGGGCCCTCAAGGATCAGCCCGTCGACGCGCTCCTCCAGCGGATGACGTATCGACGCGCATTCGAAACGCTCCTGAGGCTGAACGAGCTGACGGTGCGGGAGATCGACGGTCACACACTGCTCGTCCAGACGCTGGCCGCCTCGCGCCTCGCGGCGGGCAACGCCGTGCGGGTGCTCCCGCTGAAATACAGCATCGAGAAGGTCAAGAACCTGCTCGAAAAGTCTTTCACGCCCGCGCTGCTCGAACGGGTGAAACTGGAGGAAGACCTTGGAAACCTCGTTGTCATCGGCGACCGCGAGGCCGTCGAGCAGGTGCATGGCTTCGTCGAGGCGCTCGAAGGGAAGATCGCGCGCGCCGGCGAGAGTGTCAAACGCATGCTGTATCGCCCGGTCAATACGAAACCCGAAGACCTGATAAAACTCGCAACCGATTCCCTCGGGGAAAAAGCCACGCCCAAGATGCAGAAAGATGACCGGACCGACACGATCGTGGTCTCGGGCTCGTCCGACGCGGTCGACCGCGCCCTCGCGCTGATGAAGAATCTCGACCGCCCCCGCACGCGCCAGGCGATCATCCAGGTGCGCCTGCTGGAATTGAAGCGGCAGGACCTCTCGACGCTCGGGCTGAAGGTGCAGGCCACCTCGATCGCCGCCGCCGACATCTCTCGGCCGCCGACGAGCGTCACCCTGCCCGCCGATTTCTCGTTCGACAACACCCTCGTGAACGCCAAGACTCTGGCGAATCCGACGCTCCGGTGCATGGACAAGGAAGAGGCGACGATCGATATCTCCGAGCAGATTCCCGTGAAGAACACATCCACGGAATACCTGCCGCTCGCCTCGACGACGCTCGCCGCGCGCACCTCAGACAACTGGTCGACCTACGACATTGGTATAAAGCTCACGATTAAACCGCACATCCATATCGACAACGAGGTGACGATGGACGTCAACGCCGACTTCACCGAACTGGTGAAGCTCGTCGAGGGGCATCCGTGGACCGCGAAGCGGAATGTGAAGACCCGCATCCGCGTCAAGAGTAGCGAGACCGTCGTCATCGGCGGCCTGATTCGGCGGAAAAACGGCACGACTCGGAAACCGATACCGATCATCCACAAGATCCCCCTCCTGCGCAAGCTCGTGAAGCCGATCGAGTATCGCGACAACGAACAGGACGAGACGGAAATGGTGATCCTGTTGCGCCCTCACGTCGTCGGGAGCGAGGCCGAGAAGGGAAGCAACCCGACGCTGCTGCCAACCCTCGTCGACGCCGGGAAACACCCGGAGCCCGACGCACGGTTCGCGGATGCGGCGGATGATCCGTTCGCGGCAGCCACGGTTGGAGCGGCGACATGGCAAAGGTGAACAGGCATGTCAGCCGGCTTCGGCCCCTGATGTTCTTGGGGCTTTTCTTCGTCGCCGCCATCGCCGGCTTCTTCGGGGAAAACCGGGCGCTCGAGTCGGCCAGCAGCGTGACGCGGATCGACGTGGTGCGGGAGTGGGCGCGCGTTCTCAAAATCCTCCGCCCCCTCCTGAACCAGGAAACGTTCTCTTCGTATCGCATGCCCCCGTTCTCGGATTATCCCGGAGAACAGGATGAAATGGTCGTCGCCGTTCTCGGCGCCGGGCTGATGCAGGGGTTTGCCGACGGGCGCTTCCAGCCCGAACGCCGGATGAACCGCGGCGAGGGCGTGCTCGCCGCCGGCCGGCTCGAGGAGTTCATCCGGGCGAGCATGAGGAACATGCCGAAAAAGCGCGAGCGGCGTCCAGCGTTCGCCGACATCGTCGACGGCCACTGGCTGTTCGACGCGCTGAGCCGCCTCGGCGGCATCGGCGCTCTCTCGTCGTTCGGCGAAGACCGGTTCTCGCCCGACCAGCCGCTGACGGGAACGGAACTTCGTTCTATAGGTAATAGTATAATTGATTACTACGGCCAGGACGTCGCCGTCATCGAGTCGTTGCCCGAAGGGCTCGGGGTCTCCCTGAAACCCGCGATCGGCGAACTCTCGATGCGCGACTTCCGGTACTGCTGGGCCGGCGGCGTCTGGCGCATGATGCCGGAGTCCGGCGTCATTCCGTGGGAAGAACGCAAATCGGGCGGCCTCCTTCATATCGCCGCGGCCGAATGGTCGGTGACGCCGACCGACGTCGTTCCGCTGAAGGGGCATGTCTGGTTCGCGGCCGTCCGGCGCAATACCGGCGAAGTCATCCGTGAGCGGCGCGGTGTGGGAAAGGATGATGCACCGTCCGCTCCCGCCTTGCATCTGAACGAAACCGACGAGCATACCCGCAAGCGGCTCGAAGCGCATCTGAACGCGCTCTATGCGAAACTTCACGGAGGCGCCTCCGCATCGCGGGACGTTCCCGGAAACCGCCCCCCGGCCCCCCTCGTTCCCGAGGCCGAAGCTGCCTGCGCCCCTGAGGTGCTCGCCCTGAACGGGATGCCCGCAGGCGTGATGCAGCCCGTCGAACAGACATCGATGCCCGCACCGGAACCGCCGATTCCCGTCAGGCAGGTACCGGGCCCGGCGGCGGAACCTTCCGTCGGTGATCCCCGCATGTCGAAAGACCAGGCGGTGGTCGCTGAAAGGCCCGCTCCGACGGCAGAACCTGATGTCATCCAGGTGACCGGTTGTCTCCTCGACAGCCTGAACCGCCGGCCGATCGGGGGCGCGACCGTCCTGATCGGCACGAAGGATTTCACGACGGAGAAGGACGGCACCTTCCGGTTCCGAATCCGGAAAGACGCCCTGATCGAAGTAACGGCGTATGCCGAAGGATACGAGGCCCTGACGCTGAAATACCGGGCCGGGTTCCGGAAGGCGCCGCTCGTTCTCCAGCTCCGGCCCGTCCTCATCTCGTTCGTGGGCCGCATCGTGGATGCCGAAACCGGCGACCCCGTGTCCGGAGCAAGAGTGAAACTCGGCGCCCAGAGCGTCATCTCGAGCTCCACGGGCGAGTTCCGGATTCCGAAGGTCGCCGCGACCTACCACCAGATCGCCTGCTCGGCGCCGGGCTACATGGACACCTTTGAGATCGCCTACGTCGACCCCGACGGAAAGTCCTACGACATCAAGATGCGCCCACTCGTGGCGACCGCTGCCATGCCCGATGAGCCGCAGAACGCCGACGTCCTCTACGCCGAACCTCCCGACGCAATGGTGATCCCGGAAGAGTGACCCTCTCCCGCCCTGCGATCAATCCGGCTTTGATCGTCGCGCCACGACGATATGACACCAAAATCGTATGATATATATAGCTGTTTGAATTCGCAAATGCGTCTGTAGGGGCGGGTTTGAAACCCGCCCCTACACCCACCCTGGGGGAATCGTGATGGGTGATGGTTCTCAAGCCGGGAACATCAGGGCTGGACGCTCACCCGGGGCGTGAGACCGGCTTTTGCCGTATCCATGCTTCGGGATTTGGGACCGGGCCTGACGATGTGCGGCGTGATGAAGATGATCAGCTCGGTCCGCGTTTCCTTTGTCGTCTTTTTCTGGAACAACTTGCCGACGCCGGGAAGATCACCGAGGAACGGCACTTTCGAGATCGAGTCGCTCTTGTCCGTCTTGATCATGCCGCCGATGACGATCGTGTGGTTGTTCCGCACGATGACCTGGGTCTGGGCCGTGCGGTTGCTCAAATTCGGGGTCGAGTTGCCGCCCAGCGTCGTGAAGCCGAGCACGCTGCTGATCGTCGGGTTGATGTCGAGGAACACCTCGTCGTTTCCCGTGACCGACGGCGTCACCTGGAGCGAGATGTTTGCGTTCGCCTGGGAGACGGTGTTCGTCACCTGGCCCGTCTGGGCGTTCACCTGTGAGGCCGAGATGTAGGGAATCGCCTGACCGACCGTGATGTTGGCCTGGCGGTTGTTGAGCGTCGTGATGACCGGGTTGCTCAGTACTTTCGCGAACGAATGGGTCTTGAGCATCGCGAGCAGGGCGCGGAACTGGTTCACCGACAGGCTGCCGAACCTGAAGACGCCGGTTCCGCCCGCCGTCGACTCTTCGGGGGAGATCGACATGTCGAACACCGACTCGCTGGTTCCCGCGATCGGAATCTGTTTCTGCCAGTTGATCCCGAGGCGTTCTTCCTCGTTCAGGTCGATTTCATATATTTGCGCATCTATAGTAACCTGCAGCGGCGCGATGTCGAGCTTTTCGATGATTTCGCGGATGCGCTCGAGGTTGTTGGGCGTGTCCGTGATGATCATCATGTCCTGCCGGCCGGTGGCCGTGCCGCCGCCGGCCGCGCCCGCCTGGGAAGCCTGGCTCGAACTGAAGGACTGGATCACGGCTTCCTTCGCGATCGTCTGGATCGGCTGCTGGAGAACCGAAGCGTCGACGTAATCGAGATAGAACACCTCGGTGATCGGACGAGCGGTTACCTCGACCTCGGCTTCCCGGACATCGAGTTGGGGAAGGAGCGAATGGATCTTTTCCAGCACCGTCGAGGTGTCGGTGATGATCAGGGCGTTGGTGCGGAGATCGACCTCGGATTTTCCCTTTTCGCTGAGGAGCACCTTGTCGACGCGTTCCTTGACGGAGCTGGCCGTCGTGTTTCGGATGTTGAAGATCCGGGTGACGAGCGGGGCATTCTCGGATTTGAAGATGCGAAGAATCGTGCCGTCCCAGGAAAAGGCGAGGTTGAAGCTGCGGATGAGCGTGTTGAACGCTTCTTCGATGCTGACGTCGCTGAAGAGCACCGTCACCTCGCCGGCGATATCGTTGGCCAGCATCAGATTCAGGTTGATCAGCGAGGCGAGGGAGCGCAGGGCGTCCTTCACGTCCGTTTGCCGGAAGTCGAGAGACCTGATTGACATGTTCATCTCGTCGGGCAGTTCGAGGACGTTGCCTGGACCGGAGGTTGTCGTCGAGCCCGACGTGGCAGGCTGGAGAAGACCCTGCGACGGTGCGCCCGTGATGGGAGCGACCGGGGAGGGGGCGGGAGATGTCGTGCCTGCCTGGGGCAGGCCGCCGGATGCGGGCGGGGCGGCGGACGCCTGATACAACGGAAATGCCGGCTCGACGGGAGCGTCGGGAATCAGGGAGAGTGCGGCGGGCTCGATGCGGTCCGAATAGTTTTGGCTATAGATCTTCGCGCCGTTGCCCATGTCGGTCCAGCCGAGGCTGCGTGATGGCGGCCGGATCGGAACGGCCGTCGACGGTTGCCTGACCGTCGGCAGGAAGGGCGAGGGCATCGGGTTGGAGCTGCCGTTCGCGGAAGGAGGTTTGATCGCCGGCGTGCGCGTCGATGCCTGCGGCAGGGGCTGCCACGCCTGGTTCTGACGTGGGGCGCGGCGCCGGGAGCCCGCCTCGGCGACCGGATGGAACGAGCCTTCCAGCAACAGGGCGGCGACCAGCGCGGCAAACGCGATTTTCCGGCATCTGAGCAGGATCAAGATGAGTCTCCTCCACCTTCAGATATCGGCACGCCGCCACCTTTTCGACAGAGGGGAGATCTTCGGCAAGGAATCGCAAATGTAAAATCACTCGCTATATAACCGTCGGGACGGTTCCCGGGCCTCCCGGAGAGCATCATATTGAGTCCTGCATATCAAAAATCAGCTTCGTGTCTCCGTTCGTGCTGAACTTGTCGAAGCACGAACAGCCACTTGCCGATGATTCCTCATTTCGCCCTTCGACAGGCTCAGGGCGAACGGGGGGCTTTCATTCTGCAGGAATCAATAAAACGCACGGGGGAGGGTCTGAAGCCAGCCCTGCCCGCACCATCTGCGGAATGTGTACGTGATCCGATCAGGCCGACGGCTTCGAAAGCTGGGTGTGCGCTTCCTTCACCAGTTCGTTGCCGTTGACGTCCTTGATGACGAAGGACACGGTTGCCCGCAGGGGGGCGATGTCGGACGGCGAGTTCAGCATGAGCGAAGCGGCCTGAACCGTATACACCTCGACCGCGGCGGTGGTCTCGACCGGGGTTTCCCCTCCGGGAGGAAGATACAGGTCGAAGGGCATGTCCAGAACGGAAAGCTCCGGAAGCGGCTCTCCAATCCTCGTTTCATACAGGACCGAGTAGCTGATGATACGCGACGGAACGCCCGTTTCGACGCTGAACCTGACGGAAAGCGGGTCGGCGGTGAGACTGATCGAGCCGCTCGCGTCCGTGGTGACGGTTGCGGTGATCGGGTTCGGCGTCACGCTCGTCATGGTTATCAGGACGGCCGGATACACGGTTTTCTCGATGCAGCCCGTGATCAGGATCAGGCTTGCGAGGGAAAACAAGAGAAGGAAGCGTCCGTGCCTTCGCGTCGAGCTCATGCTGTATCTATCGGCAGGGAACGCCGGTCACGAAAGGTTGTTACTGTCCCTTGCCCCTGGTGAATTCGTCGACCACCGAGAGGGTGTCGTCCTTGATCTGGATTTTTACCCCGAATTTTGGCATGAGATAGATTTTGTCTGCATCGTCGAGCGTGATGTGGGTTTTTTCGATCTTCCGGATCGTCTTCCCCATGTAGGTGTCGCCTGTGCGATAGACATTGCGGTCGATGATCGCGACGAGAGCGTTCTTCGTCTCGATTGTCCCCCCGAAGGTCGTGGTCATGATCTCGGTTGGTTTCGTTTTGCTGGTGCGTGTCGGGTTGGCCGCCATCTCGGCGGCGGCCGACGCCTGAGCCTGTTCGATCATTTTCGCGAAGGGGGAGGGTTCGAAGGGGTTGCGCTGCAGCTTCTCGAATCCCAGGATGACGGGGTCCTTCCGAAGTTCCGTCTCATCATTCGGGGGCCGGAGGTCGGCTGAATCGCTCGGAGTGGCGATGGTGGTCGACGTTGCCGTACCGTCCGGGGCCTCTGTATCCGGAGGGACTCCCGGTTTCGAGGTGCCTGAAGCGGATTCAGGGGATTGCTGCAGGTCGAGATCGTCGAGATTGACGGAGGCGGCCGGTCGTGGCGGCTTTTTCGGCGTCTGCTTCGGTCGGTTCTTGTAGAATTGGGTTCCCATCGCGATGGATAGGATCAGCAGACTCAGATAGAACAGCCGGATGCCCATGCGACTCAGCCTTCACCGGGCGCTGCCGCAGCAGGCGCTTTCTGTTGTTCGGGAAGCATTACGGCCGTGGGGCTGATATCGAATTTGAATGTTCCGCTTGCATCGGGAACGAGCGGGGGAAGGCTGATGGAAATGATCTTCTTGTGCGATTCGAGAATTCTGAGAAAAATGCCGAGCTGTTTGAGATCACCATTGAAGGAGATCTTCACGGGATACTCCTCGAAGGTGATCGTCTCGAAACTTCTGGTGACCGGCGGTTGGGGGTTGATGCTCTTCAACTCGAGGCCTGCCTGTTTCGCGATCCTGCGCAGGTCCTGGAGAAATTCGGGGGCCCTCATCTTGCCGTAGCACAACTCTTCTGCTTCGAGGCGGTCTTTCTTCAGATCGTTTACCTCGATCTTGATCTCCTCGATGTTCGCGACGGCCGATTCGAGTTCGCGAATCTGGTCCTGAATGCTCTTGCTCTTTTTCCGCTCTTTTTCGAGAAGGAGCTTCTGTGGGGAATACAGAAACTTCCAGCAGAGAAATATCACGGCGAGCAGGATGACGATGGGTTGTGCTGCGAGCTTCGGATCGTCTTTCGCCCTGAGGCACCACTCGTACAGTTTGATGTCTTCAGCCATGGTGTCTCAATTCCCTTCAGCCGCTTCCGGGGGCGGAATGACGATTTTTCCAGAGAGGGCGAACTTGATGAAATACTGTTTGTCGTCGATCGGCACTTCCTCCGTCGAATCGATGGCGGGGGACTTGAGGAACCGCGCGTTTTCGAAATACCGAATGTAATCGAACACGCGGTCGGACGAGTCGGTCTGGCCCGTAATTTTGAACGTGGGAGGATTGCCTTGCCGGGAGATGACCAGTTCCTGGATGAAGATCTGTTTCGGCGTGATGCTCGCGATTTCCAGAAGGATCTGCGAGTTCGGGAACCGGAGCTTCTGGATCTCGTCGGGAAACCCGATCTCCTTCGTCAGCCGTTCCTTTTCGGCGAGCAGTTCGGTGACCTCGTTTTGCGACGAGGTGAGCTCGCCCAGCTTGTTCTGAAGTTTCTGATACTCGGTTTTCACGTCGGAGACATCCTGCCGGATTTTTACGACCGGGATGAGAAGAAGCAGGAGATACAGAATGCCGCCCAGAGCCGCGATCAGCCTGATTTTTTTTTCGTCGAGTTCGAGATTGAGCCCGAATTTTTTTGCGATACCCGTCCCGAATTTCGAGCTGACCTTCGAAAGATCAAGCGTCTGGACATGCCGGTTCGGAAACAGGATGTCGGTGAAATTGATGATGGATGGTGAGCCGTCGTACATGGCAACTCCGACCGGCGCGGCGAACTGGGGGGCTTCCGCCTGGAGCCTGGCCGCGGAATATGCGACGCCGGCGGTCGAAAGCTCCTTGAACGGATTCGCCAGCTCGACGGGAATTTCGAGGCTTTCCTCGATGAATTCCCTGAAATTTTTCATCGCCGCCGAGCCGCCGGAGAGGATCGCCCGGTCGATGCCGCTCTCGCCGAGCTGAGAGATGTAAAAGCTGATCGAAAGTTGTATATGCTGAAATATCTTTTCGACGGTCGCGAAGATCTGCTTTGCCGCGAACTTCTCGACCCCTTTGAGATTCTGAAGCTCGTCGGGGGGCAGAATGCCGAGCTTGTGCTTCAGTTCGGTCGCCTCGTCGATGCTCTTGAACTCGATCTTCGCCCCGTCCTGCTCGCCGCCTGCGAAAATAGCTTCCGTTATCGTTTCGCCGCCCATGTTGATGTCGCGGTAGAAGTTCAGGATGCCGTTCTTGTAGATCATGACGGAGGTGGTCTTGTGCCCGCAGTGGATGACGGCGACCTTCGCTTCCCTGCCCGGGGGCGGCCGGAGCTGGGAGCCGAGGGAGAGCTCGAGGGCCTGGGGCAGGGTGAGGATGCCTTCGTTGCTCAAGCCGCCGCCCTTGAAATTGTCCGAGACGAGCTGGGCGACGTCTTTCTGGAGCGCGGCGACCATGACCTGCGCGAGCGCCTTCTCCTCCTTGACGATTTCGCCGATGTTCGAAAAACCGAGAACGGCGTTTTCCATCGAGAACGGCATCTGCTTCGCCGCCTCGGCCTTCACCGCACTCGCAAACGCGTTCTTCTCGGGAATCGGCGGAATCTCGAAATACCGGATCGTGACCGCACGCCCCGATGCCAGCGTGATCCCTCGCTTCGTCTGGATCTGGTTGTCGTACAGCAGCTCCGTGAGATGCTTCGTCAGGAATTTCTGCAGCTTGACCTGCGCGTCCTTCTCGATATCGTCCCGGCTCATCCGCTCTTTCTCTTCCGCCGTCAACAGATGCGTGAACGGCGGAATCGGCAGATGCGCCACCGCTTTCAGTTCCGGAGAACCGCTGCCGTCCCGCTCGATATAAACGAACTTGAGCGAGAAAGCCCCGATATCTATCGCTGCAAACGGATCAAAGGTGTTTTCTGCCATGTCATCGCCCGGGGAAAAAACCGCGGAATAATTCCCTGCGCCTGAAAGAGACGCAGGGAAAAGTATACCATATCTGAACGTCCAGCCCTGTATCCTCGAAATCTATGCAATCGAGCGAAATAAAAAAGGGCGCACCGAAATGCGCCCTTGGGATTATTGTCAGATTAGAATTTCGTTCGGGCAACCGAAAGAACGATGTCATCGCCGGTATAATTGGTCAACGTTGCAGAGGTGTAGTTGTCGAAGGTCTGGTCCGGGCCTGCCGCATGCAGCCAGATGGCCTTGTTGTAATGGAAATATCTGATCCGTGTTCCCCAGGAGTCATACATAAAATCAAGGGGCTCGGAGTCCATGTATGGCCCCTTCCACTTTTGATTGGAATACTTGGAGATATTGAAAACAAAGCCTCCGATGTTATTGATTACGCCTGTTCCGTAGGAACCACAGGTCAGGATGTTATTATCGATGCTGTCACCGAACAGATTGGCGTCTGAATTGTAAAGAACCGCACAAGACACCTGTGCGGCATCGCCCCAGAAAGGATACCGACCTACATCGCCGTTATAGGCGAGGATTGCACTCTTCAGGCTGGAGAGTTTGGATTTTGTCGCAGAGGCACGTCCCTGGTCGGTGATGCTGGTAATCATCGGGCCGGCGACAGATGCCAGAACGGCAATGACGATGATGACGACCATGATTTCCATGAGTGTAAAGCCGCTTCTATTGGCTACTGGTCTAGATTTGGGCCATGCCATAGGCGCCCTCCCTTTAAGGACGTTTCAGATTCACTCGCTTACAACATGAGCAATATAGGGAACGATAAACAGGGTGTCAAGGGAATTCACACCCGGAAACTATTTTGTCGCAGGCAGAACTGGGAAATCCCTCTGTGATACTATCGGGTCATCCCGCATGGAAATCCACACAAATTTACACCTTCACCAGGGACAATATGCTCAAAAAAACACATATCATCATAGCAACCTGCATTCTGATACCAGTGTTGTCCTGGCTTTTCGCTCAAACGTCTGAACTGTCAGGTGACGGCAGAATTCCATTTTTCGATCCCGACGTTCTTCTGTATGTCCGGTGGCTGGAGCAGTCGATTCTCTCCGGGAAAACAATTTCCTTCGATTCCTACTCGTGTTTTCCGACCGGCTATGAGATCCGCGTTCCACCCCTCCTGATGGGCCTGATGACCCAGACGATCCTTGCTGTTCATGCGCTGGTACCCGGTGCGGGGGCATTCCAGCCCGAGTGGCTGGCCGGAATCCTTCCGCCTCTGGCATATGCGTTTCTGATCTTCATCGCCTTTGGCATTGCGAAATGGAAAACCGGAGGGCTTCTCGTTCCGATTTTTGTGATCGTGGGGGCTTTCCCGGGCATCGCCGCTTCTCATTGCTTCGATGCACTCCGGCTTGATCACCATTTTCTGGAGGCCTTTTTTCTCTGGATGTTCATTTTTTCGGGATGGTTGTTCATCGATACAGGGAAAGAATTCCTCATCATTCTCGGAGGGCTGATGGGAGGGGGACTTCTTCTTTCGTCGTTGAGCGCCCCTCTCTACTTCCTTATCATCTGCCTCATCACGGGTATCTTCTGGGCTGGAGCCTGGTCGCATGCTGACCGGACGGTCGAATTCGGGAAGTCTGCAATGCTCATCGCCGGAGGAATGGGGATCATATATCTCATCTGGCATCCGCCGACGGGAAGCTGGAAACGTTTCAATGAGTTTCAATGGCTTCAGCCCCTGTGTCTCGTTGCCGGCGGATGTTTCCATGCATTGCTTCAGCGGCTGTCAGATTATTCCCGCGACAGACGGTTGTTCCTTGCAGTCATGGCCGTTTGCGGAATAGGAATTCTGTTCCAGGAAGGGGTGAAGGAAATTCCCTTCATGAGGGATGCATTCTCCCTGCTTTTCAACAAGAACAGGCTGATGGCGACCATAAGCGAACTCCAGCCGATTGGATCGCTTGGCGGGCCGGATGGCCAGATCCGCTATCAGCAGGCATGGTACGCCTGGTTCGGATGCGTCGTCCTGTTTCTTCCCCTGGTCTTTCGGAACACCTTCGGTCTTTGGTCCGGTGGTGGGCGTTTCGGATTCATATCCCTGATGAGCATTCTCGTTCTCGGATCTGCGCAACGCAGGTGGCTCCGGCTTTTGGGGCCAGGCCAGGCGTTACTGGCCGGCTCGATTCTCGCCGAACTTTTCAGAACCCTTTCCAGGAAAAAGAACGGAGAGAATGAGCCCTGTCCGCCAGATCCGCTGGCGTTCGCGACCATGGCGATCGTCATCATGGTGCAGCTTGGGGTTTCATGGCATTCTTCCGCCCATTGGAATTTTCCGAGTGCCCATATCATCGAGGCTGCGGAATGGCTCGAGAGAAATTCTCCTCCCACATCGGGATATTCTGACGAGGGAAAGCCGGAATACGGTGTTCTCACGATGTGGGATCACGGAAATTCGATTGCCTACTATGCCCGACGCCCTGTGATTGCAAACAATATGCAGCTTGGGATCGTGAGGCTGGCCGATGTGTTCACGGCGGCAAGCGAGCGGGACGCTCTCGATGCGTGCAGAAAATATGGGATCAGGTATCTTTTCATGACCGACCTCTCCGGGCGTGCGCAGACGATCGATATCCTGAATGAATACAAGATGAACGCCGGGCGCGCGATTCGCGGGGAATACCTCGATCTGGGATGGCAGACCTCAGGTGTTTCCCGGAACATTGAGTATGATAAAACATTTTATTGCTGGGCATATGAAATGATGTCGTTCTTTTCGACGCCGGCCTTCAGGGAGGGAGCATCGAATTTTCGCCTGATCTTTGCCTCGAAAAACGATTGGACGAATCCGGTGCCCGCGGTCCTGATCTTCAAGGTCGTGGACGGGGCTCTGCTGAAGGGGCGGGCAGACCCGGGAAGCCACGTGACGGTTTCCCTCGATTGCAGGGTCTCCATGGCCCCGGTTCGGTACAGGAAAAGCGTACGCGCCGGTGATGACGGAGCCTACGAGGTTCGCGTGGCTTACCCCACGGGATATGCCGTCGGCAGGATAACGACTGGCAGTGACTATGACATCGTGGAGACGATCGGAAACAAAAAGGTGAATCGCAAGATACGGGTGTCGGAAGCTGATGTCGATGCCGGATCGGTGATGGATATTAAATAGTAGTTACGATAAAAGACAATCCAGCTCTTCTCGCGCGACCACGTCCCATGACCTGATGCCCGCGACTTGCGCGCTCGTCTTGCCGGCGGATGTCCGGAACGCCGTCGACGCGAGGGCGGCCGCAAGCGCCGCGGCAAGGTTCTCCGCCGATCCCGGTTCAACCAGGTTCAGGGCCGGTGACGGTCCCATTTCCCGGATTGCCGGAAGGTCGCTGGCCACGACCGGCAGGCCGGCCGCGAAAGCTTCGAGAATGGTGAGAGGGTGCCCTTCGCTGATGGATGGGTGAACCAGAATATCGTGGGAATGATAGAGGGTTGCCATCTCCTCGTGTGGAACATGGCCGCGGAACCGGACCCGGGACCCGAGCCCGAGTATGCCAGCCAGTTCGCGAAGCCGCTTCTCGTCAGGGCCGGAACCTGCGAACGTGCAGGTGAAGGGGGCACCACGGGTGTCATTCAGAATGTGCAGGGCGCGGAGAAGGTGCTCTCCGCCTTTTGCCGCGACCAGTCTTCCAGCGAAGAGCAGGCGGACCGGACCATCCTCCCGAGGGGCATCAGCCCTTCCGGGGGAAAGGGACTCCAGGTCGACCCCGTTGGGGATGAAATGAATGCGGGACGGAGGAGTGCACCGGCGAAGCCTTTCGAAATCGGTCCGGTTGGCACAGATCACGTGATGATACGCCCCGAGAGGCGGATGCGTCCATCGGGCCGCGAGAAAACCGGCAATGCCGGGGAGCAGGCCGTAAGACGCTTGCCAGGTGGCAAAACATGCAGGGTGGTTATGGATGATCGCGAGACGACGTGGTCCGCGGTAACGCCTGAGGGGCAGGATGAACGAAGGCGGAAAGGGCGACCAGTCTTCCCGGACGGCGTCGAACCGCTCTGCGCCCAGAAGATTGCGGATGGTTCCCATGAGCATCAGGCACGACCAGGCCAGGACAACGTGAGACGTCGGTTCGAACCGCTTCAGCACGAAGTCCGGTAACGTCGGCACGCTGATGACTCGAACGTTGTCCCGCAGTTCCGATACACGTTCCTGTACAGACGTTTTTGCGCCGATCCAGATGACTGCATACCCCATCCGGACGAGGCGTCTTGCGACTTCCCAGCTTCTGATCTCGGCGCCGCCGGGGTGAAGAGGCGATGCCTTGTTGATGAACAGGAACTTCTGACGGGCCATTCAATCCCCATGTCCCGGGAGGGTGAGGGCAAAATTCGTGCTTTTTCCACCGTTCTCATACCATGCATAGTCGAGAGACCGTATCAGTCGTACAAGCTCGTCGTGGTCTGGAATCCCTGGACGAACGTAGTAACAATGGGTGTCTTGCGGAGACATGCCGAAGACGCCGGCAGGGGTGAACTGGTACTGCTTCGCGTATTCATACAAGACGAGCGTCTGATGACCCCATGGCGAGCGGAGGAGTCCTGGATCGACAGGGTGAAACGGAGAGAAATATCCATGCCACACGAGAAGATCGGGCTTGTTCCTGTCGAGATACTCCTTCGTGACGAGCCCGTGATGGGCGATCCACTGGTCATTGAGCCCCCATGTGTCTATGGCCCGCCATTTTGAATACAGAGGGAGCAGGCCCGCTTCGGTCGTGGCCATCGTATACTTCCGGTCTGCAAAACGATGAAGCATGATGGCGATGTCGTATCGCCCGTCTTTTGCATATGTGACGGTTGTCGAATGAATGACCTGCCGACGGAGGATCATACCCGCGAACAGAAGTGCGACGATGATGAGAGCTGTTCGTTCGAGTCCCGTCAGCTCGGACAGGGTGGGGAGATGAAGGTCTTCCCGCAGCGTGCTGACGAGGGGAAACCATGAGAGCACGCCAAGAACAAGGACCGGATACTGGAATCTGGCTCCGAAATTCATTTCATCCGACAGCATGACCCACATGACGATCGAGCCGACGATGGGGATGAGGAATGCCAGCCCTTTCAGGAAAAGCTCCTTCTTTCGGAAGGTCAGGAGAAAGGCCGGAATGAAGGGATACAGGAAGACGTAGCTGTTCCTGAATGAAATCTCGAGGACGGGATAATGGAGAAATCCGCCGCCTTTTTTGTAAAAGGGATTGGGAAGGGGATACCCGAAGTAGTTCCACCTCCAGAGAAAATAGGCTCCCCCGAGAGCAAGGAAGATCGAGCAGAATGTGGACGCAAGACGCCGATACTCGGCCCATGGCATGAGGAGGCCGAGAGCGATCATGATATATATCGAAATGAATACTCCTTCCGGCCTGATGAGACCGGTCATCAGACAGACGATGGAAAAGAGGATGAAATCACGGGTTGTCCCGGTAGAAACGAGCAGACGCTGTGCCAGAAGCCAAGCCAGGCAGATGGAAAATGCGAAGAATGGCGTTCCGAAGTAGGCCGCCGCGAAAAAAAGCCCGGGTCCGACCGTGAAATAGATTGCGCTCAGCAGTGCGGGGATCATTCCGGCCCCCTGGATCCGCCTCATGCCGATGTAGATGAGCACCGTCGTTCCGAAATGCGCCAGCAGAGTCAGGAGCCTGACGGCGCATTCCAGGGAACATCCGATGCCGTGCACTGCGGCAACCGCCAGCAGGAACAGGAAGTCCGTCGCCCCGTCGACGGGAGGTTCGCCTACGTTCCATACGATCCCTTTTCCCGCAGCGAGATGCTCCGCGTATCGCATGAGGATCGCGGCGTCTTCGAATGGTGGGATACTGAAATCGACGAACCGCCATGCGAAAAAGCCGGTCAATATGACGAGCGATATCAATGCGACGGCGTCAGTGGTGATTCTGTTCATGGCTGCTGGCCGGAAGCCGCACATCAGGGATTTCTTCCGGTTCCCGGGGCTTGCTTGCGATGGTGAGTCGCGAGATGGAGAGAATGCTCCTGGGCAAGAACCTGGATGGCCCTTGTCAGCGCGGCATGGCGGAGGGAGCTCTGGAGGGCGAGGAGCATCAGAAACAGCTGGCCGAAGAAGAAGATGGTCGAGGTCGGAGCGACGATGCCGAGGAGGGAACTGATGCGCTTCAGCAGCCTGTAATGGAGTCCCAGGACGAAGGTGATAATGCCGACAAGGAGCCACAGCCAGGAATCGTCTTCCCGAAACCTGCGGCGCCGGACGAGGTCGAGGGTGAGATACAGGATGCTGCAGCTCAGGGTGACGACCCAGGCTTTCTGCCGGGGCGGGAGACGGGTTTCTTCGAACTGGTCAGACATCATGCCCTCCGAGGTGGCGAAGAAGTGTCATCACGATGGACATGAGCATTTTCGCCGTATAGCGGACCGGATGAAACCAGCCGCTGTGCATGCTCTGTCCCGGAAGCGCCCTGTGCATCATCACATCCACTTCGCGAATCCGAATTCCCGCGAGATGGAGCATGATGAAAACATCCGCGTCAGGGTAATCCATGGGAAATCCGTCGCGGACGAGCAGTTCCAGAACCCGGCGATTCAGTGCCTTGAATCCCGACGTGGGATCCTTCAGTGGAACACCGGTGAGACACCGGCAGATCGATGCGAAAAACCGTCTGCCGACATCTCGGACGAACGGGGAGTCGTAAGGGCACCCTTTGTGGAATCTGTTGCCGACGACGAAATCGGCCTGCGCTTGCTGGATGGGGGCGATCAACTTCGGAATCGAGCCGGCGTCGTGCTGCCCGTCCGCGTCCATCTGCACGAGAACGTCGTATCCCTGGCGAAGGGCATATTTGAACCCTGTCTGCAGTGCGCCGCCGTAGCCAAGATTTATCGGTAATGATATACAATGTACGCCGGCTTTTTCCGCAATGGAAACCGTCGCATCGGTCGACCCGTCGCTCACGACGACAACATCTGCGCCGCCGGGCAGGGTATCTGCAAGGGATCTCAGCGTTGCCGGAAGCCTGTGCTCCTCGTTGAACGCCGGAATGCATATCAGGACACGCCGCAAAGGCGCCGGACCAGCGCGTTCAAGAGATTCGCGCGGGGGGTGGGGTCGCGATTTGTGCCGTCCGGGCGGCGGACGTCGTGTCGGGAAGCCTGAGGGGGGCTGGACAGGGATCATTTCATCTGCTGGACGATCGAGAAGAGGGGCATGAAGACCGACAGGGCGATGCCGCCGATGACGATGCCCATGAAGACGGTGAGGATCGGGGTGAGGGCGCTGGTGAGTCCTTCGAGCGCCTCGGAGGTCTCCTGGTCGTAAAAGTCGGCGACCTTCTCGAGCATCTTGTCGAGATTGCCGGAGTTCTCGCCGACCTCCATCATCTTCTGGACCATCGAGGGAAAAATCTTGCTGCCCTTGACGCTCGATGCGAGCCCCTTGCCCTGTTGTACGGAAATGGCCATCTGGCCGACGATCTCCTCGAGCACCTTGTTGCCCATGACCGAGCCGGTGATGCGAAGCGCATCGAGGATCGGAACGCCGGAACCGAGAAGGGAACAAAGCGTGCGGGCGAACCGGCTGATCGCGATTTTTTTCGAAATCGGCCCGAGGATCGGGGCGGAGATGACGAATCTCGCCAGAAGCGACTCCCCGAGCTCCGTCTTGAAAAAGGTGTAAAGGCCGAAGGCGACGCCCGCGAGAACGCCGATCACGAGGACATACTGCTCACGGAGGGTGTCCGACGCCCAGATCAGGAACTTCGTGATGGGCGGAAGCTCGGCTTTCATCTTCTTGAACATCTTCGTGAAGTTCGGGAAGATCTTCACGAGCAGGAAGACGACGCAGCCGATGGCGAGAACGAACTGGACGACCGGAAGGGTGAGGGCCGACTTGACCTTGCCCCTGATCTTGGAATCGGCTTCGGAAAAGGCCGCCAGCCGCATGAGCACCTTGTCGAGAATACCGCCGGCCTCGCCGGCCTCGATCATATTGCAGTAGATATTGTTGAAAACTTTCGGATGTTTGCGGAGCGCCCCAGAGAACGGCTGGCCGGAGCGGAGATCCTTGCCGACCTTGTCGAGGACGTCTTTGAAATAGGGATTCTCGGCCTGGTCGTACATGATGCCAACCGAGTCGACCAGAGGGATGGCCGAACCGACGAGCGTCGACAGCTGGACGGTGAAGACCATCAACTCCTTGGCCGAAACGCTGCCGCCGAAGGAGAGGTTGAAGCTGCCGCCTTCCTTCGCGGCGGTCGCCTTGATCAGGTAGAAACCCTTGTCGGACAGCATCGAGGCGAGTTTCGCCATGCTCTCCGCTTCTATCTGTGTTTTGAGAACTTCGCCCTTCGCGTTCTTGACTTCACAGTCGAACTTCGGCATCCGGTCACCCCCGCATCACCGACATATTACCGGTCCGCCGCCCCGTATGCAAATTCCCGGAAGATCTCTGTGAAATCGCTGTGTTGTGGTATGCGTTTTTCACTTTTATTGATTCCTGCAGAATGAAAGCCCCCCGTTCGCCCTGAGCCTGTCGAAGGGCGAAATGAGGAAACATCTGCAAGTGGCTGTTCGTGCTTCGACAAGCTCAGCACGAACGGAGACACGAAGCTGGTTTTTGATATGCAGGACTCAATAAAATCAATCCGCAGATACCGCTGATGAAGCAGATGGCGCGGATGATTCCTGAAAAACGAGCGGTTCGGCTGTCGTTTCAGCTCTATTCTTTGCGGGAGAGGGCGAAGATTTCTTCGGGGGTGGTGAGGCCCTGCTGGAATTTCAGGGTGATGTCCTCGCGCAGGGTCTTCATGCCCCCGGCGATCGCGGCCTGCATCAGGTCGTCGGGACCGGCGTTCTGGATGATCAGGCGACGGATCTTCTCGCTTGTGTACATCACCTCGTGGACGCCGAGACGGCCCTTGTAGCCGGTGTTGCCGCATTTGTCGCAGCCCTTGCCTCTATAATACGTGGTATTTATCGCCTCGGGGGGGAGGCCGATCTCGTTGAGGACCTCCGGGGTGATGGTCGTGTCGGGATTCCGGCAGACCTTGCAGATGCGCTTCGCCAGACGCTGAGAGACGATACAGAGAAGCGCGGCCGAGACGAGGAACGGCTCGACGCCCATGTCGACGAGGCGGGTCGCGGTGCTGGGGGCGTCGTTGGTGTGGAGCGTCGCGAAAACGAGGTGACCGGTGAGGGCCGCTTCGATGGCGATCGTCGCCGTCTCCTTGTCGCGGATCTCGCCGAGCATGATGACATCTGGATCCTGTCGCAGGAACGCGCGCAGCACCGTCGCGAAGTCGAGGTTGATCTCCTGGCGTACCTGCACCTGGTTGATCAGCTTCAGTTTGTATTCGACGGGGTTTTCGACGGTGCAGATGTTCATGTCGACGCCCTTGATGGCGTTCAGGCACGCATACAGCGTCGTGGTTTTTCCCGAGCCCGTGGGGCCCGTGACGAGCACCATGCCGTTTGGGGCGCCGATGGCTTTCGTGAGCAGCTTGTAGTTGTCCGGGGTGAAGCCCATCTGGTCGAGGCTTACCTGGACGTTCGACTTGTCGAGAATCCGCAGGCAGACCTTCTCGCCGAACGCGACCGGAATCGTGTTGACGCGGAAATCGATCGGCTTGTCCATGATCGTCATCTGGATGCGGCCGTCCTGCGGGATGCGCCGCTCCGAGATGTCCATGCCCGAGAGGATCTTGAGGCGGGAGACGGCCGACGCCTGTGCTTCGGGCTGGAGGGTCATCGCGATCTGGAGGGTGCCGTCGATGCGGTAGCGGATGCGCAACTCCCCTTCGTCGGGCTCGATATGGATGTCGGAGGCGCCCTTCTGAACGGCCTGGGTGAGGATCAGATTGACCAGCTTGATGATCGGGGTTTCCTCGCTGGCCTTCTTCAGGTTGTCCATGTCGCCTTTCTTGTCGCCCTCGGGGCCGTCGGCGGTGATCTGGCTCAGGGCGTCGGCCATGGCGCCGGCGACGTACAGCTTGTCGAGCGTCTCGTTGATCTGGACTTCGGAGCAGATCGAGCGGACGACCTCGCAGTTGTTCTGGAACTGGATCTCGTCGATGATGAACACGTCGAGCGGGTCCGCCATCCCGATCATCAGACTCTTGCCGTCGAAGTTGATCGGCACGAGCATGTGCTTGCGCGCGATCTTCTCGGGCACCATTTTCAATATCTCAGGCTTTATTTCGACCTTGTTCAGGTCGACGAACGGCACCTTGAGCTGCTTTCCCAGCACCGGGAGGAGCTTCGCGTCGGTGAGATACCCCAGTTCGATCAGCACCTGGCCGAGGCGCTTCCCGCGCTTCTTCTGCTCGGCAAGGGCGATGTTCAGCTCCTTGTCCGTGATATGGCCGGCTTCGATCAACATCTCGCCGATTTTTTTCCGTTTGAACATTGCCTGGTTCCTCTATCCTGCTACGTTACGACGCATGAGCCTGAAATTCTTCGACTGGATCGGATGTTATTCGCAGATGACGCGGATAACGAATGTAAATTACTCGATATAACAAGAGCAGGAATCTGCGAAATCTGCAAATCATCATATCGGTGTCTCACGGGACGAAAAATCCTTCTTCAGCGGGCTGACTCCCAGTATTTGCGGCGGGCATCCATGTAGTGGGGGTTGAGCTTGATCGCCTGCTGGAACTCGTCCATGGCCTCATCCGTGCGTCCCTGCTTCTTCAGAACCATCCCGAGATGGTAATGCAGGTCGGCGTATTCGGGATGTTCCTTCAACAGGCGCTTGTACTCTCGTTCGGCGATGTCGAGTAGGCCGAGGTCGGTGAAGACGAGACCGAAATCGATGGTGACGCTGCTTTTGTCCAGCCGCCCGCCGAGATGATCCTCGACGACGCGTCGGTACTCGATCATCGCCTTGTTGAAGGCTCCCTGATCCTGGAGGATGCGGCCGACGTAGTAGCGCGCCGCCGCGTAGCGCGGATTGATGGCCAGAGCGTTCGAGAAGCTGGCCATCGCCTTGTCGAGGGAGCGGTTGTCGTAGAACAGGAGGCCGATGTTGAAGTGTGCGTCGGCGAAGCGGGGATTCAGCGTCAGCACCGACTCGTATGCCGCGATCGCCTGTTCCCTGTCGCCGATGCGCCGGTAGGCGTGGCCCATGTGGAGGTAGTAGACGGGGTTCTTGGGATGTATATTGACCGCTTTTACGAAGCAGAACGAGGCCTTGTCGTATTGCTCCTTGATGTAGAAAGCATTTCCGAGATGAAACAGCACCTCGTGGTGCTTGGGATGCACCCGCAGGAACTTGATGCAGGCGTCGACCAATTCGTCGATCAGGGCTGTGTTGTAGCTATCGACGGGGGCCACGTCAGCGCTGGGAAAGGACCGACTTGATGTCGCGGCCGAGCTTGGTGCGGGGCTCGACCAGCCGGAACGACGAGCGGTCGGTGCAGTACCGATGGAGAACCTCGAGGCCTTCGTAGGCGCGTTTCCCGAGCGAATCGAGCAGGCCTTCGAACAGCGGCGCGAGATGATGGATGCCCGGCTCGATCTGCTCCTCCTCGCGAAGGTGGAACCGCAGCTTGTAGACGATACCGTCGTCACGCCGGAAGATATCGACCTCGGGATCTTCGAGATGCTGGCTGCGCGAACCGAACCGCCGGACCGCGAAAAAGTGCTCGCGTTCGTAAGCCTCGTACAGGTCGACGCCCCAGATGTAGGGGTTCTTGAACACGCACATCGGAAAGATCGGCGACAGGAACCGCTTCATCGCGTCGACGACCTCGTAGTTGTACTGTTCGGCCGGAATCGTGATCGCGAGCTCGCCGCCGCGCAGTTCGAACATGCCGCCGAGCTCGAAATCGCCCCTGATGACCTCGATGCGCTCGGGTTTCTCGAGGTTCAGCAGAATCTTTCGGGTGCGGTCGTTGAACGTCGAAAACTCCTCGTCGGGCCGGTCGGAGCGGGTGATGCTCAGACGCTCGAGGGGCATGGCAAGGATCGTCTCGAGCACATTCGACAGAATCTCGCGGTCCTTGCGGCTGCTGAAAAAGACGTATTTCTCAAAAATGTCGCATGTCTCGTTCATGTGGCTGCCTTTTCCGATTTCACATACACCATCGTGATGTCGTCATCATGGGGAATGGTTTCCTTGAACCTGTTCATCTCGTTCATCACATGATACACCACCGACGCCGCTTTTCCTGCCGGCGCCGTGTCGAGGGCCGTCTTGAGCCGCTCGAGGCCGAACCGCTCGCCCTGCCGGTTGAGGAGGTCGAGCACGCCGTCGGTGTAGAGGAAGACGCCGTCGCCGGGAAGAAGGTCGACGGTGCGTTCCGAATAGGCGTTCTCCTCCTGCTCGAACAGGCCGAGCGGGATGCCCGCATCGAAGTCGATCTCCTCGACGAAACCTGTGCCGCTGCGCACCACGAGCGGCTTGCAATGGCCGGCGCTCGCGCAGGTCACGGTGCGCTTCTTCGGATCGAACACCGCGATGATCATCGTGGCGAACAGCGGCCCCATCTGCTCCTTGGCGAGCTGCTCCGAAAGGAACAGCAGGAACGGGCCCGGCCCGTCGAACTTGTCGGCCATGGCGCGAACCAGCGCCTGGATCTTCGACAGGAACAGGGCCGCGGGAAGCCCCTTCCCGGAAACGTCGGCGATCGTCGCGAGCAGGCGGTCGTTGGAAAGCGGGATCAGGTCGTAGTAATCGCCCGAGATCTCGTTGCAGGGAACGCAGGTGCCGTGAACGTCGAGGCCCTGCTGAATCGGCGACTGCTGCGGAAGCGTCGAGGTCTGCAGCGTCCGGGCGATGTCGACCTCGTGGATCAGACGATCCTGGCGTAGGTTCTCCTTGAACAGCCGGTGGTTCTCGATGCAGATGGCGATGTGCTTGTTGAACAGGGTCGCCATCACCTTCTCGTCGTCGGCGAGCGCGCGCCTTTCTGAGTTCGTGAAGACGACGAGACCGAGAATGCGGTTCCAGACCATGAGCGGGAGGATCGTCAAATCACGCGGCTCCTGGCGCCCCCGGAGAGGCAGGGAGAAGTTCTTCCAGTCATCCGAGTTCAGGCGCTCGATGTCGATTTCCTGCCGGATGATCTCGAGCATCTTGCGGGTGATCGGGTCGTCTTTCGAAATCAGCGGGAGAACCTCGCCGGTGCGCGGCTTCGTGCCGCACGCGAACTGAAGGGCTGACGCCTCGCGCGTGTAGATGAGGATCGTCATCGTGGGGAACAGCTCCTGACAGAGCTGGAGCGCCACGTGCAGCTGGCGGCCGAGCTCGGCCGCGTAGTTCATGTAGCCGAGCAGGTGCGAGATGCGCTCGAGATCGACGCACCGGTTGTGCAGGCGGGAAATGCTGCTTTTGTACCAGTCGATGAGGGCGTTCGACTGGAAGAACAGATCCGTCAGATCCGCCGGGGGGGTATCGGGAAGCGGCGAACCGTCGACGTGATCGGTCGACAGGTTCCTGATGGTGTTCCACCAGAAGCTGATGATGCCGAGCAGGAGAGACGTGAAGACGAGAAACCCGAGGCTCAGCAGGTTCTCCGCCGAATACCGTATATCAGCGGGAATACGATTCAGCGTGAGCGCGATGCCGCCCACGACCAGCAGAATGCCGGCCGTGAACAGAATGAACGGGTATCGTTTCAGGTAGGTGCGCATAGGACTTTCGTCCCGTCACTCTACACCCCCCGAACTCCCTGCGTCAACGCGCCCTGACTGCCATTCTCATTTCAAACTTCAAGCTTCAAACGTCTGACTTCCCCGAAGGGGTGCAAAACCATGTGAGCACCAGCTCGATCGGGGCGCCGACATACACGATCAGCAGAAGTTCCAATGCCTGAGAAACGTCTGGAGCGTTTTTGCACGCATCTTCAACGCGGCTGACGATCCGGAGCAGATCGGTGGATCTCTGCGAGCGCATCTGCGCCACAACGTCCTGGACGAGGTGGTTCAACGTGACGCTCAGATACAGGAACGTGAGCAGGAAAAGGCCGATCACGACCCAGCCGGCGAGCGAGCGTCCCATGGCCCGATGCCCCATGCCGGGGCAGACGAAAAGGCTGAGCAGGATCGCCTTGACCAGACTCCTGCCTGAAGGAGGCGTCGGTGTGGATGCCGGAGAAATGGCCGAAGCCGCGGTTCCATCGGGAACGGCGGCTTCTGGCTTGTCGTTTGAAGAGGCTGTCACGCGATCATGCGGCCCGATACTGCTCCCAGGTGCCGTCGAGCCTGCTGTCGAGCTTCTGCAGATGCTCCTGCAGCGCGTTGATGGCGGCGGGATCGCCGATTTTGGCAAGCGCTTCGCCCGCGGCCATGCTGACTTCTTCCTTCGGATCGGCGAGGGCGGCGATGAGGGCCTGGACGACGGCCGTGCCGCGCTTGTCGCCGAGCTGGATGCAGGAGATGCGGCGGACGCGCCAGTCGGGGTTCTTCAGGCCCCGGATGTACCGAAAGGTCTGATCGAGCGGCGTGACGGAAGCCAGGGTGGGAACGCGAGTCCTGTTCGCCGGCCGCGAGCCGGTCGAGGGCTGCGCCGTCCAGCGTTCCCAGGCGGCCGAGAAGACTTTCTCGAAAATGAACCATCCCGCGAAATAGACCATCGTCAGGAGCAGAATCTTGAATTCGAGTTCCAGCATGGCTGATGCCTCCGTCGATCGGATATTTTTCTCCGATATCTATCGGCATCGAACGACAAAAGCCGAAGAGGACGTTTCGTCCGACGGTTCAGAGCATGACGGGCCAGCGGGAGGTATCAGCGGGGAGCTTTCCTTCGAATACTGAAATCAGGCTCTCGATGTCCGGTGACCGGAAGCCGAAGGTCGCGAGGCCGGTCGTGGCTTCGGGAACGCAGTCGAGATCGTAGGGATTTCGCAGAGCCGCGAGAATCGTTCCCGGAGCTGCGGCCGCGAGACTCCGGAAGGCCTCTTTCTGACCGGGAAACAAATGGGCGTTGTAGGAGAGGATCAAGAGCTTCGCGGGCTGTTCCGCCGATTCGAGAGCCGCGCGGACCGGCGCCGCGATGGCGTCGGCGGCATCCTTCGGGTGATACAGGACGCAGCGGGCGTTTTTGAACGCTTTCTGAATCTGGTGCGCCGGACCGGCATCGGCGTGGTCCTCCTCGACCTGCACGAGCGAGGCGATGTGGGGGCATGCAACGACGAGGCGCGTGTCGGGAGCGAGCGGCAGATCGCCCGTCTGCACGCGAGACGCGAGAACGGCCTTGTCGTGGGCCTCGCGAACCAGCGCTTCGTGCGATTGCGCGAGATTGACCAGAGTAGCGGACGGCGTCGTGGCTGAGAGCTTCGCGCGGGCCCGGGCGATGCGCTCGAGGCTTTCGTCGAGCCTGCGGGCCGCCGCCGGCGATGATTCGACCTCGCGGAGAATGGTTTCGGCCGCGGCCTTCTGGCGTTCGAGATCGTGGCAGATGAGCAGAAGGTCGGCCCCGGCGAGGAAGGCGAGGCGGGAGGCTTCGGCCACGCCGTATGTCTCGGTGATCGCGCCCATCTCGAGGTCGTCCGTGATCAGCAACCCATCGAAGCCGAGTTCGCGTCGCAGGAGACCGGTGAGAACGTTCTCGGAAAGGGTCGCCGGCAGGTTGGGGGAGGGCTCGAACGCGGGGAAGAAGACGTGCGCCGTCATGACGGCGTCGATTCCCGCGTCGATGGCCGCTTTGAAGGGGGCGAGTTCGAACGACAGCAGGCGATCGCGGTCGTAGGGAATGACCGGAAGCGTGAGGTGGGAATCGACTTTCGCGTGGCCCTTTCCCGGAAAGTGCTTGGCGCATGCGAGCACGCCGCCATCGCGGAGGCCGTTCGCGAAGGGAATGCCGAATTTGATCACGGTTTCCGGGGTGTCGCCGAAGGAGCGTGCGCCGATGCCGGGGTTGCCCGCATGGTTGATATCGAGCACCGGGGCCAGGTTCCAGGTCAGACCGATCGACCGCATTTCGGCGCCCATGGCGGCCCCGATGCGCCGGGCGAGTTCCGGATCGCCGGTCGCCGAAAGGGCCATCGCGCCGGGGAAGAGGCTGCCGTGGCGGAGAATGCGCATCACGAGCCCGCCTTCCTGGTCGATGGAGGTGAACATGCGGACTCCCGATGCCGCCTCGAAGCGCTTCAGCACAGGAGCGAGCGCGAGCGGATCCTCGAGGTTGCGCGCGAAGACGATGAGTCCGCCGATGCCCCATTCCCCGACGAACCGGAGAACGTCTGCAGAAGGCTCGAGGCCCTGGTATCCGATGACGAACAGCTGTCCGATTTTCTGTCGCAACGTATTCATGCCGTGATGATAAATGCCGTCCCTGAAATTTCGCAAGGGGCTGATACCGGTAGATTGTGCCCTACCCGGCAGGATACGACCGTTCGCCCTGAGCCTGCCGAAGGGCGAGAGCATTCGTGCTTCGACAGCCTCGGCACGAACGGCATCGCGAATGCGAGCGATTGTCGTGTCTCTTGTGAGCTGGGAATAGAGCTTTCTCACAGGGGGGATATTGTGTGAGATTCCCTGCGTGATGTATGATGCGGGGCATATTCGCCAGGAGATTCTGCATGTATTGTTTCCGTTGCGGTCACGAACTTCAGCCCCGCTCCGCCGTCTGCCCCACTTGTGACACTCCGCAGAAGCGAAGACAGCGCCATCGCCAGCGGCTTCTGCTCGGGCTGTTCATCTTCCTCGCCGGCGCGTTCACCGGAAGTATATTTGATAGTATTGTATTCAGGGGCCGCTCGTGGGACCATTCTCTCATCGACCTTCTGACAGGGGGCGGCCGGCCGGCGAGCGAGCCGGCGCAGATCTCGCCCGGGCCGCAATGGGAGACGGTTTCCCCGCCTTCTTCCGAGCCGCAGATCCAGCCGGCCGGAAGCGGCAAGGGGACGGTGCCTCCCTCCGGCGTGGCGTTCAAGCCCGGCGAGCCCGGGGCGCCCTCGATGGCGCAGCTGCCGCCCCTCGAACGTACGCCCGGCGATGCGACCGCGGCTTCATCGCCCGCGCAGGCCGCCGCAAGCGGACCGGTCGCCGCTGGCTTCGACGAGGTTGCCGCCGTATCCGGCCCCGATGCCGTTGTCGCGACGGCAGCCGAGGCCGCCTCCGCAACGGGATCCGCCGTTGCCGCGAAGCCCGCCGAACTGCCGGATGCGGACCTCGCTCCGTCGGGGCTCGAGAAGCTCGAAACGGGGGCGGGGAACAACTACCACGGCCGTCTGGCCGCCGACGGGGACAGCCTGATCTTTTCCTCGAACCGCCCGACCGGCGGGGCAGACTCGAAATACCAGTGCTATTTCAGGTCGCTGAAGGCGAAGGGGGGGGCCGTCCGTCTCTTTCCCTGGCCCGGTAACGTCTGGACGCCCGAATCGACGCGTGACGGGAACCGGCTCGTCTTTTCGAGCGACAGCGAGAAGGCCGAGCAGGTGTTCGTTTTCGACCGGGTGACGCAGCAGCATCGGAATCTGACCGGCACAGGCGGCAAAAACATGATGCCGGCGCTTTCTCCCGACGGCGAGCGGGTCGTGTTCACCTCGAACCGCGCCGGTTCGAACGATATCTGGATGATCGGGATCGACGGAAAAGGCCTCACGCAACTGACGTCGGGCCCCGAGGACGACCGGGAACCCCGGTGGTGGCCCGACGGAAAGGCGATCGTGTTCACCCGGATCGTGCAGAAGATGAAAGTGTCGCATATCATGAAACTCGCCCTGGAGCCGCTCGGAAAGCCTGAAACCCTCGTCGGCGACCAGGCGCGCAGCTGGCTCCCCGACCCCTCGCCCGACGGTCGCTGGCTCGCGTATGTCCGGTCGAAGAGCACCGACGGCAGCGACAACGAGATTCGCGTCAGGCGGATCGACTCTGGAAAGGAGTTTCCGATCACCGCGTTCGGCGGGGCCGACGCCTTCCGGCCCGTCTGGACCAGCGACGGTTGCGGGATCGTCGCCCATGCCGACCGCGAAGGACGGAAAAGCCTGTATCTGGTCACCCTGAAGAAGACCCCCCGCCCTTGATCGACGGATCGCTGGGGGGAATCCTGCTCACCCTGCTTCCGGTCGCCGTCTTCGTCTGGCTGTTCCGGTCGGCTCTCGGCGATCCGGCGCTTCGCGAAGCCGCGGTCGCCGGCGGCGTGGCCGGCGCCCTCTCGATTTATCCTATAAAATATATTATATATCCTGTGCTTCAGATAGCTCTCGACGTAGATCTTCGCTCGGTGATAGCCGATTCCGACGATTTCTGGATGCGCTTCTGCGTCGCGGTCATCCTGGTCGGCTGCCTCGAGGAGTCCGCCAAGCTCGGAGCGGCGCTGGCGGGTGCCGGCTGGATGGGCTCCCTGCGCCGCTCGACCGCCGTTTTCCTCGCCGCTCTCGCCGCCGGTCTCGGCTTCGCGGCGATGGAAAGCCTGGACTATCTTTCCCTCTTCGGAACCGACGTCCTGTTCGCCAGGGTCCCCCTCAGCACGACTGGGCATGTGCTGTTTTCCGGCATTGCCGGCTGGGCCGCGGCGGTGGCGCTCTGCCGACAGCAGGGAGACGGCGAACGGGCGGTGACGTGGCGCGGATACGGTCTGTTCCTGGCAGGCCTGATGAGCGCGGCGGTCCTTCACGGCGGATTCAACATGATCGCGATGCGTTTCACGGCGTCGACCACCGTTCCGATGCTCGCCGTCATGCTTGCGTTCGGCATCTCCCTGCTTCGCCAGGGATGGATGCGCGTTCTCGTTCTCGACAGGGCTGAAAGCGGAAGCGAAGCGCCCTGTTCCGCCTGCGGAGCGTTTCCGCTCGATTCCCGCGGCCGATTCTGCGCCCGCTGCGGCGCCAGGAGATCCATCAGATGAGCCCTACCCATGCGACAAAACCCGACAAACCAGGCATCATCGCCATCGCCGTCCAGCTTCCGGAACAGTCCGACGCGGAAATCGAGGACTCTCTCGCCGAGCTGTCCGAGCTCGTGAAGACGGCGGGGGGAGTCGTCGTCGGCTCCGTCGTTCAGAAGCGGCAGCGGTATGACCGCTCGAGCTACCTGGGAACCGGGAAAATGAAGGAGGTCGCCGAACTCATCGAAACGACCGGCGCCGTCCAGGTCGTGGCGGATGACGAGTTGACATCGCTCCAGGTGCGCCGTCTCGAAGAGGGCATCGGCTGCGAGGTCCTGGATCGAACCGGTATAATATTGAATATATTTTCTGATCACGCCTCGACGCGCGAGGGGAAACTCCAGGTCGAACTGGCTGCCGTGCAATACTCACTTCTCCGGCTGGCGGGCGGATACAGGGGAATGTCGAGACAGCGCGGCGGCATCGGTCTGAAAGGCCCCGGCGAGACCAAGATCGAGACGGACCGGCGCGTTCTGAAGATGCGCCTCAAACGGCTGAACGACGAACTCGACAAGGTCGTGCAGGACCGCGATCTCCAGCGTCGCAAACGCACCGACCGGTATGCCCCGCTGTTCGCGCTGGTCGGCTACACGAACGCCGGAAAATCGACCCTCCTGAACGCCCTGAGCGGTTCGGCCGTCCGGGTGTGCGACGGGCTGTTTACGACCCTCGATCCGACGGCGCGCCGCGTCGAGCTGGCCGGCGGCCTCCGGGGCATCCTCTCCGACACGGTCGGCTTCATCAGAAAACTTCCGCACGGGCTCGTGCAGGCGTTCCGCGCCACGCTCGAGAGCGTCCGGCACTCGCAGGTCCTGATTCACGTCTGCGACGTATCGAACGTCCAGGCCCGCGAGCACCTGGCCGCCGTGGAACGAGTGCTGCAGGAGATGGAACTCGAGGACCCCGATCGGATCATCGTTTTCAACAAGATCGATCGCGGCGTTCCCCACAACCGCGAGGCCCTTTCCGCGATGTTCCCCGATGCCATCTTCCTGTCGGCCCGGACTGGTGAAAACCTGGATGAACTCAGGAGGGTGATGGAGGAAAAATTATGCGCGTCGTTCGAAACGGTCGAGCTCACGGTACCTTCGGACGCGCCGGTGCTGAAGGACATCAGGCTCCTGGGGCGCATTCTCAGCGAAGAATGGATGGAAGGGGCTGTTCAGCTGCGGGCGGATCTTCCCAAGACGTTTCTTTCGCGGGTTGCCGCGTTCAGGACGGGAGTCACTCGTTGATGACGCCGTCGTAGACGGGATCGAGCTTGTAGTCCGTCCAGCCGGCCTGGTACTCGTACCCCCACGTCGCGATCGACTGGTGCTCCTTCATCGGATCTTTCGGAAAATCCAGGAGATACCCTTTGCCGAGCGTTGTCGTCGCGAGAATGCCGACTTCGGCGGTGTACGGGTATCGTCCTTTGTCGGTGCGATACTCCATCAGAGCCTTTCGGAGCGCCTTGAGGTTCGTCTTCATGACGGCGACTTCGCTCTGGGCGACGTAATCGGAATAAAACGGCATCGCCAGGCCGACGAGCGCCGCCATGACGCCGACGACGATGAGAAGTTCCACGAGCGAAAAACCGGAGCGCTTACGGCGCCCGATTTCCATGACGGCAGGGGCCAAGGAGTATTGCCTGTGCATGAGATGATTCCTCCACGTGTCACCAGTCTTTGTAAAGGGTATCGTCGAACCCGATCCTCCAGCCGCCGATGAACGTCGGATCTGCCGGGAAACGGACGTCGAACACGCGCGAGTTGGTCAGCTGGTGCTCGATGCTGGCGACGTTCGTCACCCAGATGCTGGCGGCCGGTGAGGTGGCAATGAATCGCAGATCCCAGCGAAACATATCGTCATTTGGCGTGAACGGATTCTGGGTCTGACCGAGCGTGAGAAACGGCCCTTCGGTCGCCCGGGAACGTGTTTCGGCCTCCGGGATGACGTCCAGGAGCGTTCTGATGGATTTCGGCGGCAGGTTGTCCATGCGGGCGTTCCTGTATCTGTCTATCGCGAGGCGCATGTCGTACAGGCGGTCGCGAAGCATGCGTTCCCGTGTCTTCATGTCGAACAGCTCGACCGTCGGAAGGGCCATCAGGGCGAGCACCGAGATGACCGAAACGACGATGATCATCTCGATCAGCGACAGGCCCCGACGGGCGGCGATCGCGCCTCTGGAAGGAGCATGAAGAGCAATTCGGGCGGCTTTGAGCATGCGACTACTATATCCGATACGTGGGGGAATTTTCCAGCTCGACGATGAAGCGGGCAGGGGGCGATCGGCTCTGCGATACCCGGATGCTGCTTCGATTCTGTCAGTCACGAGCGACACCGTTGCGACTGCCGTGTGGTAAAGTATTTTGTGACCGGTCGAATGAAAAACGTGCCAGCATCGAGCGGCCTGGGAGGTATCGAATGATACGAAACGGCGTGGCGGAAAACGGGGAGAAGATGAGAGCGCCCTGCTGCAACGGAGTGGTGTTATTCCTCGCTCTTCTGCTGTTCCAGATATATTTAGGAACGTATACTATAGCGGTGGCCGGCGAATGGGAGGCGTTCGAGATCAACGCCCAGTATCGCGGGTCGGTGAAACAGGCTTCCGAACGGCTCGGTTGCGCGATCGGGTATTTCCAGGGACTCGGCGACGGCCAGAACCAGGTGATCTTTCACGCCTGCGTCCAGGACCCCGAAAAGGCCCGAACCTACTACGCGTTCAGAGTGAATGAAACCGGACGCCGGGCCGATGCTGTGCTCAACAGGACGTCCGAGATCTACGCCCGGTTCGAGGGATTCGAGCCATCGCACCAGGAAGCCGCCAAGGATTTCCTTCTGCTCCTGTCGGAACTCCGGCGGTCGGATTTCGAGCCGAAGCCGGAGGACTCGATCGAGATCAACCGGGTCAGGATGCGCCTTTCCAGCACCACGAAGGAACGGGGAAAGAGGCGGGAAGTGACGGTCACGCGGCCGGGCAAACCTCCCGTCGAGGGGAAGTTTTTTTTCCTGCGCTCCATGCCGAACGCTCCGTGGGGTCTCGAAAAATTTCGCCTCAAGCGAGGGAAAGTCTCGGTTTCGTTCGTCGTTCAGCGTCTCGATGCGATACGCGCGACATACGGCGTGAAATCGCCGTTCGATGCATGGGTCTTCGCACGATGATCGGCGACTTCCCGGCGTCACCGCCATGAGGCCGGTCGGACTCCTTTTCGCGGTTGCGAGCGGCCTCGGAGCTTTCCTGACGTTTCTGATCCAACCGATGGCCGGGAAAGCCCTTCTTCCCGCATTCGGAGGCGCTCCCGCCGTCTGGGCCGTCTGCCTCGCCTTCTTTCAGACGGCGCTTCTCGCCGGATACGGATACGCTCATCTGGGAGTTGTAGGCGTCGGCCCGCAGAAGGTTGCTCCGGTGCATCTCCTCCTGCTGCTCGGAGTCATGCCCCTGCTTCCTCTCGATATCTCCCGCCTGCAGGCGGCCGTCGACCCGGGGGGATTTCCGGGACGGCCGGAATGGGCCCTGCTGTTCCGCCTGCTCGGGACGCTGGGATTGCCGTGCGTCCTCCTGGCGGCGACGGCTCCTCTCCTTCAAAACTGGTTCCTCGTCGCCCGCGGCGACAGCCGCGCGGACCCGTATCAGTTGTATAGTGCAAGCAATATTGGTAGTTTCGCGGCGCTGCTCGCCTATCCCTTCGTCGTCGAACCCTCCAGCCCGCTCGCTCTCCAGGCCCGCTGGTGGAGTGTCGGATTTGCCGCATTCATCCTGTCCGTCTTCGCCTGCATGCTCGTCATGGCGGCGGTGCCGCCCGACTTTCGCGCGAAATGCGTCGGCGTCGACGAATCTCCGGGCCCGGAAGCGACGGACGCCTGCCCGGGATGGATGTGGTTTGTCTGGAGCGCCATTCCGGCAAGCCTCCTCGCGGGCATGACGACGCATATCACGACGGATGTCGCGCCTCTGCCGCTGTTCTGGGTCGTTCCTCTGGCCGCGTATCTGTTGTCGTTCGTCATCGTTTTCGCGCCGGGCGTTCGGCCCGCATCATGGATTGTTCTCACCGGCATGCCGGTCACATTCGCCGTTCTTCTGCCTGTGTTTTTGCACGGCGGGGCGACCTCGATCCCGGTCCAGCTCATGGTGCATCTTGCCGCGTTCTTCACGACATGCCTGGTATTTCACGGCATGCTGGCCTCCACCCGCCCGCCTCCCGGCCGCCTCACGTCGTTCTATCTGACCCTCGCCGCAGGAGGCGCTACCGGCGGCCTGTTCAACGGCATCGCCGCCCCGTGCCTGTTTTCCGACATCATCGAGTATCCCGCGATGCTCGTCGCCGCCGCCCTGCTCTTTCCTGCGTCCCGGCTTCGTTCGGAAGAACGCACGTTTTCGCGCGCCGTAACCGTCTGCGTCGGGCTGATGATCGTATATGCAATCCTCTATAAAATAGGCGCATTCGGGGCGGCGCCTTCGGCGGGTCGCCTGTTCATGCCCATCGCGAGCGGTTTCGCCATGACGGCGATGGCGTTGTGGCAGCCGTCGTTCTGGGGCGCCGTCTTCGCCGTCAGCCTCATCGGCGGAGCGGGACCAGCGTTCCACGACCAGACGGTGGTCCTGCGGGCCCGAAGTTTCTACGGCGCGTTCCAGGTGGTCGAGACCGGCGGCGGCAGATACCATCTCCTCCAGCACGGGAACATCCATCACGGCGGGCAACGGCGGGAGGCCGGCAGACGGAACGTGCCGATGTTCTACTATTCCCGCGAGAGCCCGGTCGGCAGAGTGTTCCGGGAGATGTCCATCGGAAGACGTGCCAAGCGGGTCGCCGTGGTCGGCCTGGGAACCGGCGGAATCGCCGCCTACGGGCGGCCCTGGCAGAGGTTCGTCTTCTACGAGATCGATCCGCTTATCATCCGGATCGCCAACGATCCCGAATTGTTCAGTTTCCTGCAGGATACCGCCGCGAAAACGCGTATCGTCGCCGGCGATGCGAGAGTGAATCTGGAAAAAGCCCCGGATGGGGCATACGATCTGATCATTCTCGACGCCTACTCCTCCGATGCGATACCGATGCATCTGCTGACGCGCGAGGCGATAGGTCTGTATATGAGAAAACTGTCGCCGTCCGGTCTTCTCCTTTTCCATATTTCAAATCGATATCTCGATCTCGAGCCGGTTCTCGGTGCCATTGCCGCAAGCCTTCGCCTGGTTTCGATGACGGCCCTCTACGACCCCGGTGACAATGAGGCCCTGCATTACGAATCGGATGTGCGCTACGTCTTCGGCTCGAAATGGATGCTGATCGCATCGCAACGGGAGCATTTCGGCCAACTGGCGCGTGACTCCGCCTGGAGACCGACGAAGGCAGGACCTCCCGGGGTCGCCTGGAGCGATGCATTCTCGAGCATCTGGCAGGCATACCGCACGCCGTGAACGAAATACTTTGACAGGCTCCTTCGGCGCGGGTAATAATGGCGCCGGCCGATTCCCCAAAAGGGGATTCGGAGGAGAGGTGTATGTCTTTTAATATGTCTCTGCAAGCATGCATGGGAGGGTTTCGGCGCTCGGAATACCGGCGGTTCTGGCGCACAGCAGCCCTCGTCGGCGCGTTCGCCGCCGGAACGGCGTTCCTGACTCCCGCCCTGGCTCAGGATGTCCCGGAAGAAGCCGCCGAAGAGGCTCAGGATGCCACAACTGTCATCGAGAACGGATTCTACGACGCCTTGGCGCGTGGCCAGGCTTCGGAAGCCGAGTCGATTCTGACCGGTACCATGAACGACAAGACGTCGACGGTGCTCGTCAACGTCCCTCAACTCATGCTTGCCCTCGCAAACCACCTGTGCGAGAGCGGCGATCTCGAAGCCGCCCGCCCCTGGTACGAACGTCTCGAGAAAGAATTCGGCGGGCAGATCGCCGATGAAGATGGCCAGAAAACCTTCCGCGACCTGATCCAGGGAAAGCTCGAGTGGATCCGGGGAGGCGGGAAACGGCCTTGGGCGCGACCGAGCGCAGTCGAGCTCGCCCGGGAAATCATGGCGGCGGTCGCCGCGAGCGGAACGACCCGGCTCGATACGCTGCTCGCCGTGCCCGATATCTACGTCGGGTGGTGGCAGAGCGAGCTCGAGCCGACCGCTCGCGAAGATCTGATCGCGTTCCTGGCGAAGCATCGGGAAGCCGGGATTTCCTGGTCGAACGAAGCTGAAATCGCCTCGCTCAGTGAAAAGGCGGACGAGAAGGTGCTGTATGCGAACACCCACGGTTGGAGCGAGATGGAAGGCGGATTCAGGAACGTCCAATTCGCCATCCACCGCGTTCCTGGCGGCTGGGAATGGCGCGGCATCGTCCTCGGAGAAGCGGGCGGCGAACCCTGATCAGAACTGGAGATTGTCCTCCCGCGTCCAGCCCTCTTTTTTGCCGTTGTTGTAGGAAATGCGGAACCACATGTATTTCCCGGCCTGCTGGGCGGCGAGGATCTTCACGGTGAGCCCCTTCGGAGCTTTTCCAACCAGCTGAGACTTCACGTCGGGGCTGCTCCGGATCTTCGCGAGCGGGTCGGCTATGATCGTTCCCTCTTCGGGAAGCTTGCCGCCGGCCACGTATCCCTTCACCGTTTCGGCCGGAGCCGCCGGCTTTGCGACGGCGGTGCTGACCGTCATCGCGATGGTTTGCGCTTTCTTCGCCGCCGCCTGGATCCGGGCGGCGGTCATGCTTGCAACGGCGGAAGCAGTCACACTCGCAACGCTCTGGTCGCCGATCAGTTTCCCGTTATGATCGACCATCGTCGAAAGAACTTCCTGTGGGCCTATCAGCAGCAGATCGTCGCGGGTCCAGCCGATCTTCTTGTTGAAATCCCATTTGATTTTCGTCCACCCATCGCTGCGCTCGAGAACGAACCCCTTCGTTCCCTGGTTGACCCGCATCATTTCTTTTGCCTGTGTCGAAGCGGATTCACGAACCTTCACGCCGTTCGTCAGCGCGTATGCGACCTCGTTTCCGTGAAGAGATTTCCCGGGATCCGTTGCCGCAGTCGAGCTGCCGGAAGAGAGAGCGGGCGAGGGGGATGCCGGCGCAACGCCGGCGGTCTGTGTGATTGCTGAAGGCGCCGACGGCCGGAATTCCGGGGACGTTCCTCCCGTCGCTGGAACAGAAACGGCGGGTGCGGGCGCCGCTGCGACGGGTGTATTCGGCGACGGCCCGGCCGATGCGGCAGGAGTCTGGCTTTTCTCTTCCAGCATCCGAAACATCTGCTTGCCCGCAAAAATGCCCAGGGCGATGACGGAAGCGATGATCACGAGAACGGAGATAATCTTAATAATTTTCACAATAAAAATCCCCCCAGAAATTGATCTCGATTCTAGTACCGAGACCGGGGGGTGTCAAGACCCTGCGGGATATTGTAAAGGGTTTCGGTCGGATGATTCCTCAACCTCCGCTGGGAGGGGCGGAAGAAGAGGACGGGAGAACGGAGTCGGCCACCCGCTGAAAATTTCCGAGATAATTATCGCGAATGAGCTGTCCGACGAGGGAAAGCACCACAAGCAAAGCTATCGCCACCAGGCTGATGACGAGGGTATACTCGACGAGTCCTTGGCCGGAGCGGCGGTTGAGCCTTTTCAGACAGTATCTGTTCATAAGTGATCCCCCTTCATGAAAACAGCAAACATTATGCCAGTTCACTTTCCATGACCTCGGATGATTTTACCAGAAATTTTCATTTGGTGGGCAACCTGATTCCGATTTTTGCCTGAATCGCCCCCGAAAATCGGCATTTTCGTGTGATATAATCGCAAGCGGCAACGGGGAATATGATGAGAGCCGATGAATGGATACGCCACTGGAATCTGTTTGCGGGAATGCGTTTTCCCGACGGCAGCTTCCCCTATGCGCCAGGATTGCGTTCGGCGGTCGAACCCACCATTCATGCCGTTCTTGCAGGACTGGCCGGGGGCGTGGATCCCCGGGAACTTGCCCCTTCCATCGCATGGCTTTCCGGAAGACGGAACCAGGACGGTTCCGTTCCCTGTTCCCCTGAATTCCCGGATCAGGGTCTTTGGGTCACCGCTCCTTGGGTCGTTGCCATGGCGAAAGCTGGAGATACCCGTTCTGTCTCCGCCGCTGTCGAGTTCCTGCTTTCCTTCGTCTCCATCACGGTGCAGAACACCAGCACGAACGATCTCGACGGCTCGCTGACGGGCTGGCCCTGGGGAAAAGGTGCGTTTTCCTGGGTAGAGCCGACCGCCTGGAGCCTGCTCGCACTCGAAGCGGCGGGAAAGAGTGACCATCCCAGGGTTGAAGAAGGACGAAAACTGTTGCTGGACAGGCAGATTCCGGCCGGGGGATGGAACTACGGCAACAAGACCGTCTACGGACAGGAACTGATCCCGTTCGCCGATACGACGGCCTTGGCCCTTCTGGCCCTCTGCGAGAGGGTTCCCGAGGCTTCCATTGAACGTTCGATACGATTCCTCGAAACGGATGCTGCAACTCAGGAGTCTCCCTATGGCCTGGCGCTGACGGGGCTCGCTCTGCGACGTTGCCGAAGACCGAACGGCGATGCCGTGTTGAAACGCCTGGAAGGCTGTGTGTCGATGATGGCGGGTGAGCGGCTGAATACGGTGCATCTCGGTCTGGCCCTTCAGGCTCTGGGGTCACGGGGAGTCCTCTGGGAATGAATCGAAGACAGTTTTTGAAATGGTCCCTTGCCGCCGTCGGGGCTGCGGGCCTTGGGGCCCTCATCGGCCGTTATTGGCACAGACGGTGCCGTGTATGGGTGCTCCCCGGACAGGATTACCAACGTGATCTTTCCCGTGATGTTGCTGGAGTGCTGGCACAGGAAGAACTCGCTCTGAAAGGGAAAAAGGTTCTCATAAAGCCCAACTTCGTTGAATGTCACCCGGGAAGGCCTATCAATACCGATGCAAGACTCATCGCCCAGGTTGCCGACGCCTGCTTCCGGCTGGGCGCTTTATCCGTAGCGGTGGCGGAAGGTCCCGGCCACAGGCGGGACCCTTGGTATTCGATCTATCATTCGACATTGCGTGAGGCATTACCATCCCAAGTGAGGTGTATTGACCTCAATCATGGCGATCTCGTGAAAGTGCCAAATAAAGGGTGGTACACCAAACTCCAGCATTTTTACATCACGACCCCGCTTGCCGAAGCGGATCTCGTCATCAGTATGCCCAAGATGAAGACTCATCACTGGATGGGCGTGACGCTTTCCATGAAAAACCTGTTCGGGAACCTGCCCGGCATCGTCTATGGCTGGCCAAAAAACCTCCTGCACGTGCAGGGCGTTGCCAGGTCGATCGTGGACCTCACTCTCACGATGCCGCCCGCATTCGTTGTTGTGGACGGTATTACCGGCATGGAAGGGGACGGCCCGATCATGGGAACGGCGAAGCCGATGGGAGTTGTGGTGATGGGGAGGGACCCCCTGGCCGTCGATGCAACCTGCGCCCGCATGATGGGCTTCGAGCCTGGAAATATCCCATACATGGCGCTTGCCATGCCGCATATCCCTGGAATGCTGGACGAGATGAACGATTATCCGGCCGAGCATCCCCGCAGATTCGCTTCGACCTTTGCCTGTGTGGATGCGTTCAGATCGTGGCAGACTGGCCCGTTCTGGTAAGAAAATCCGGGGAAATCAAAACGGAAGTAAAACAAAACAGGAGAGGATTGCTCCTCTCCTGGATGCGGTCTAACGACCTGATGTGGTGATCAGGAACCGGTGGTGACCATCTTGTCGCCGATGTAGCCGAGCATGCCGCTGACCTTGCCGCCGGCGAAGGTGAGAGCCACGATGGCGAGAACGGCGATGAGGCCGATGATGAGGGCGTACTCGACAAGACCCTGGCCTTCTTCTTCTCTCACAAAGCGCTGAATCAGGTTCATATGGTTCCTCCTGCTGGAATGTATTCGGCTTTGAGCCACTGATTTACTAGCAAGTCGTGTGCCAGAAATGAGATATCGAACATTCATGTTCCCATTGGAGTCTCTCACATTCGCGAGACGTTTCTTTCAAAAAAAAACCTCGTGCAGCGAACATCTGCACGAGGTCTGTTGACCTCAAACGGTGATCAGGAGCCGGTGGTGACCATCTGGTCGCCGATGTAGCCGAGCATGCCGCTGACCTTGCCGCCGGCGAAGGTGAGAGCCACGATGGCGAGAACGGCGATGAGGCCGATGATGAGGGCGTACTCGACAAGACCCTGGCCTTCTTCTTCTCTCACAAAGCGCTGAATCAGGTTCATATGGTTCCTCCTGAAAAGATTTTGGATCTGTCCTGCTTGAAGATAGCGCAATCCGCATGCCAAACTTCGACGCTGCATATTGCCCCTCTCAGACGGAAGTATATCACACATCGTCGTCAAAAATGCAACTCCTATTTTCAAATTGAAAAGCCGCTGGGCAAGCCATTTCACGAGAGATCTTCATGAAACTTTAGAATTGCTTATTTTCTCATTGGTACAGAACAGTGAATTCGCACAAATAATTCTTTTCCCATGGGAGGGGGGCAGAAGTTGACCATATCCTGCGCGAGGCTTATTTACCTCGAACCACGAAGAATTTCCGCAGCGGCGTACATCACTCCGGCCGTTCGGTGCGCTGGATGCCCCACTGGTCGCCGGTGCTCGGGAACGCCTGCTGAAGGCGGTAGTCATACGTGTCGCCCGTAAAGTCCCTGACGAAGAGAGGCGACGAGGCGAGGCTTCCCGATGCCGACGCGCAACCGATGTACTCTTTTCCGGCCGGGAATCCGTAAACGCTGTTCGGTCCGAAAACCGGCGGCGTGGTCTGGCCTCCGAGATTCTCGATTCCCTTGAAACCCTGGCCCGTGAAACTCGTGCCCGCGACGAGAATGTTTTTTCGGATCGTCGGAACGCCGTTGACGACCTGGATGCCGTACGCCGCGTCGAAGGTGTTGTAATCAACGATCGGCGGTTGATCGGAAATTCTCAGCCCCAGCCCCGTCTTCGCCACGAACAGGTTGTTCGTGACGCTGATGGAGCCGGCCGTGTCGGCGCAGGAGAGCCCGACCCCGGAAAGATCGAAGAAGTTGTTGCCGGAGTAGGTCGAGGCGTCGTTCCCGCTCGCATCGATTCCGGTGACGCCGTGAGAAAAGGTACTGTTTGTTATCGAAAGCCGGGTGTTGCCTGTGGCCTTCACGCCGTCCGGCGTGTACAGAACCCTCGAGGCGTTGAGAGCTAGATCGGTGCAGGAGAGAATCCGGGCGCCCACGGAACAATGGTCCAGAATTAATCTCTGGAAATGCCCCGCCGCTTTTTCGAGTTTCAGTCCTGTGGCTGCATACGCGATCGTGACGCCGCAGAGGGACGTCGTGGCGTCTGGCGAGTCGGAAATGGTTATTCCGCCCCAGTCTCCTGCAGACGGCGTCGGCCGCTCTGACGTGAAAATGATGGGCTGTTCGGAACTCGTGCTGGCAATCAGAACGCCGCCGGTGACGAGAAGCTCGACTTTCCCCGTGTCGTTTGTTCGCAGCACGTCGGAATCAGAGATTTTCACGACGACGCCGGGGTCGATCTTCAGCGTTCCCATATCGGTCACTGTAATATCACCCGGGACGACGAAGGGGCTGTTGGCCAGAGTCCAGGTCACGGTGCCCGTGATTTCGCCGGGAACCAGCATCGACACGATCTCGGACGGCCCGCTTTCGTTCCCCGCCTGGTCGACGGCCGACACTCGGTAATAGTATTTCATGCCGGTTCTGACCGTCGTGTCCGTATACCGTTCCTGGCCTTTCGCAATGAGCGTGTCGGAAACCATCGCGTAGCCGCTCGATGGAAGTTCCGAGCGGTAGATCCGGTATCCCTTCAGGTCGTTCTCGGTGTTTGGCGCCCAGAAGACGACAACTTGGTTCGGAGTTCCGTCAACGGCGATCGATGTTCCCGACGGCGGGGCAGGCACGGTCGAGTCATCCAGCGGAGCAAGCGTAGAGAAAGAGCCGCTCGATGACGTCTCTGATTCTCGTCCCTGCCGGGATGCCACGATTCGGAAGAAATACAGCTGATTGGGCTTGAGGCCCGTGATCGTCACGCTGTGGGTCGTCGCATACTGGCCGGAGGGCTCGTTGACGTAACTTCCGTAACTGTCGGTGGTGCCGTATTCGACGAGGCCGTTCGTGTAATCGGTCGTCTTCCAGGTGATCACCGCATGCGTGGAGGAATAATCAGCGACCGTGATGTCCTGGTAATCGAACGAGGAGGTCTCCATGGTGACGTTCGTGATCACGGAAACGGCATTCGAATAGATGGCGGCCCTGAACGTCTTCGGGCGGTAGCCGGATCTCGTCGCGACGAACTCCTGCTCGCCGAAACCGATGCCGGCGACGTGAAACACGCCGTCGGCGCCGCTCCGTCCCCAGCGGGTGGGATCATACGTCCAGCTCACGAGCACGTCTTTCAGGGCGGTGCCGCTTTTCGAATACACGGTTCCCTGAAGCTCGCCTTCGCGCGGCGTGACGCTGTTGTCCGCCTCGCATCCGATGAGCGCCGCGAGCGCGCCGAGACAGACAAGAACCGCTGCCAGGGCGTTGGTGCGTATGAATGAGCGCATCGAGTCTTCTCCGGCGTTATTTCAGTCGGGCCATCGCTTCCTGGACGAACCGCGAGATCTGGCTGTTCTTGGGCGCATGCTGACCGGCGCGCTGGTAGCATGCCTTCGCTTCGGGCAGCAACCGCTTCTCCTCGTATGCCTGGCCGAGGTTGAAGCAGGCATACGGGTCTTCCGGCGCGAGGTTGACGGCCTTCACCAGAACCTCGATGGCCGAGTCGGTGTCGTGATTGTCCATCAGCACCATGCCGAGGTTGTACAGCGCGTAGGTGTCTTCCGGGTTGATTTCGACCGAGCGCCGGAACGCGTTGATGGCGTCGTGCAGCTGTCCCTGCTCATATAGCGACAATGCGAGATGGGAATACGAATACCCGTCGTCCGAGTCGAGTTCGATTGCCTTGGAAAACGCCTTGATCGCGAGCGGAAGGCGGCCCGAGTTCTTGTAGATCACGCCGAGGCTGTACTGCGAGAAGGCATCGTCCGGGTTCAGCGTGATCGACTTTTTGAACGACTCTTCGGCCTGCTCGAAGCTGCCCAGCGCACGGTAAACGGTTCCGAGCAGGTAATGGGCGAAGAATTGTCGTTCGTCGAGCCGGATGGCCATCATCAGGCAGTTGAGGGCGTTTTCGAGCTGGTTCAGGTTCTTGTAGACGGCTCCCAGGTTCACCAGTCCGGCCACATGGTCTTCCTTCACGGACAGCAGATCCTCGAAGGTGTCGCGGGCCTGCTCGAGCATCCCGTTGTTCTTGTAGATCAGCCCGAGAACGAATCGGCACTCGACGTCGTCGGGCTTCAGCCGGATCGTCTTCTTGATCGCGGCGACGGCCTCGTCGAGCATGCCCTGGTTCAGGTAGGCCTTCCCCAGGTGCATGAACGCCTCCTGGAACTCGGGATCGATCTCGATCGTGCGGTTCCAGGCCTTCAACGCCTCGTCCGAATGGCCCGTGCTCTTGTAGGCGATGCCGAGCTGGAGATGCGCGTGCGAGAAGTCGGGGTCGAGAGCGACTGCCTTTTCCCACTCGCGGATCGCCTCGTCGAGCATGCCCTTCTCCTTGTAGGCGAGGCCGAGCCGGTAATGCGCGCCCGCGTTCTCGGGGTTGATCGCGACCGATCGCTTCCAGCGGACGAGGTTCTGATCGTCTATGCCTTTCAAACGATATATAACTTCTAGATTATAATGGGCGAACGAGTCGTAGGGATTCAGGGCGAGGACCTTTCGGAACTCGATGATCGCCTCGTCGTACATTTCCTTGTTCTTGTATGCGGAGGCAAGCTTGTAGTGAGCTTCGGCGTTGTCCGGGTGGGCGGCGACCTCGACGCGGTACCGCTCGATCATGAGATCCATCTCGGAGCGCGTCCGCACGGGAGGGGCGACTTTTTCGGCCATGTCCCGGGCCTCGCCCTTCTTGCGCAGTTCTGCGGCCTTGCGCCAGTGCGTGACGGCCTGGTCGTTCTGTCCCTTCACGTCGTAGATCTCGCCGAGCATGTCATGACAGCGCGACAAACCCGCGTCGAGATACAGCGCCCGCTTCAGTTCCCCGACGGCCTCGTCGAGCATGCCGCGGTCCTTGTAGGCGAGGCCCAGGTTGAAATGCAATTCGGCGTCGTTCGGATTCAGCCCGTTTTCCAGCTTGAACTCGTCGATCGCCTTCTGTGTCTCGTTTTTCTTCCGCAGAACCGTCCCGATGTGGAAATGGAGCCGCGGAAACTTCGGGTCCGTCTTGAGGGCCCGCCTGAACTCCTGCAGGGCGGCGTCGTCCATCGATTTCCGGAAGAACGACTGGCCGAGCAGCACGCGCGCTTCGGTCATGTCGGGGCTGATGTCGAGGACCCGCTTCAGCGACTCGATCGCCTCGTCGTTGCGACCGGCGTGAAAGTGGGCGAGACCGACGTTCAGGAACGTGAACGCGTTGTCCGGGTTCAGCTCGATCGAGGTGCGAAGAACCGTGACGGCTTCGTCATACTGCTTCATCGAGATCATGGCCCGGCCGAGCTGGCTCAAGGCGTGCGAATCCTGCGGGTTCAGGATGATCGCCTTCTTGAACTCGACGATCGCCTTGCGCGGCCTTCCGATCTCGAGATACGTCGATCCGAGCGCGAAATGGGCGTAGGCGTAATCGTGGTTCAGATCGATGGCGTTGCGGAACCGGATGATCGCCTCGTCATACAGCTTCTTGAGTTTGTAAATGAGGCCGAGTTGCAGGTGCGCGAAAGCGAAGTCGGGCTTGAGCGATATCGCCTTCTTGAAGCGGATGATCGCCTCGTCGTACATGCCCTTCTGCTTGTAGATGATGCCGAGGTTCGAGTAGGGAAAGGCGTAGTTCGTGTTGAACATGATCGCCTTCTTGAACTCGGTGATGGCCTCGTTGAGCATGCCCTTGTTCTTGAACGCGAGCCCGAGAAAATTGTGCGCGTACGCATCTTTGGGATTGATTGCGAGAGCCTCGCGATAGATACCGATCGACGTGTCGGTCTCACCGGTCATCTCGACCGCCCGCGCGAGCTGGTAATACGCGAAAAAGTCGCGGGGATTGGCCGCGATGCGCTTCTTGCAGTCGTTGATGATCTGATCGTATTTTTTGTCGATCATGCGCGCCTCCAGGGTTTTGTCAGGGGACCCATTCCAGGGTGCGGAACGGTTCGATACGCTCGCCTCGGGCGATTTTCCGGATGTCCTCGCCCATGTTCGGGAAAATCGGTCGCCCGGTCAGTTCGTCGGCCGTGAAAAAGTCGACGCCTTCGACGCGAGGGTCTTCCCCCGTGCCGAGCGTCGAAAGATCGGGATTCAAAGCCTCGAAGATGGGGAACTGGATGTGCCGGCCGGCCGCGCGGTTCATCGTCTCGCGAAGGCCGAGGAATTTCAGCCCGGAAACGGTGATGCGGAGCTCTTCCCGTAACTCGCGCCGGGCCGTTTCCTCGAGGGGTTCGAACGCGTCCTGTCCGCCCCCGGGAAGCAGCCAGTAGCGCCGGCCATCCTTGAGATGCCGGACGAAACAGAGGCGGCCGTCCGGATGACGCAGAGCGACGGTCACGCGGACGCGGACGACAGGTACGGACGAATCGAGCATATGTTCCCCCCTTCCTGTTATCGGCAGGCCGAGGGAAGGTGTGCAGTCCTATTTTCGGAACTCTTCTGAGACGACGTTGCGCAGATTCGCCTCGTCGAACAGCCGGCCGACGGCCAACTGCAGGCGCTTGGGGACGAAGAGCGCCTTCCGGGGGGAAGAGGGGGAAGTCTGCGGGATGTTCATGAGCTGATACTCATGGTTGAACTTGACGAGGAGGTTCAGGGCCCGCAGAAGATCGGAGGGCGTCTGAAACCGATAGAGGACGTAGGACTTCGTCGCCGGGCGCTTGTGATACACGTATTCGCCGTGGAGGAACAGCTTCTCGAATTCGTCGTCGCCTTTCCAGTGGAGGGTTTCGGTCGCGCTCGTGAAGAACATACCGCCGGGCTCGAGGGCTTTGTAAATTCGTTCGGTCAGGGCGGCCTTGGTTGCTTCCTTGAAGTAGATCATCGTGTTGCGGCAGAAGATGATGTCGAATTTCCGGTCGGGCCAGACGTCGAGCAGGTTGAGGTGCTCGAAGCGCACGATCGCGGTAAGATCGGGCTTGACGCGGAACTCGCCGGTGCCGGTGGGTGTGAAATACCGGGTGATGAGCATGTTCGACAGCAGTTTTAGTTCGGTCGAGGTATACACCCCTCGGCGGGCGCGCTCGAGGGCCGATGAGGCGATGTCGCTGCCGATGATGGAGATGTTCCATGGAGTCGGATCGCGAAGCGTCTCGAATATCGATATGGCTATAGAATATGCCTCGGCGCCGATCGAACACCCGGCGGACCAGATGGAAAGCTTCCGCTGGCCTTCCTGGTCGCGGGAACGGAGAAGGGGGGGGAGCAGTTCATCCCGGAGAATGTCGAAATGTCTCGGGTGTCTGAAAAACCAGGTCTCGTTCGTCGTGATGATGTCCAGCAGTTCGATCCTCCGGGCCTGATCCGACTGGATGACGGAGATCAGCCCGTTCATGTCGGAGCACCGGTACTTTTCGATGAGCGGGAGAACGCGGTTTTCGAGAAACGTGACCTTGCTCGTGTCGAAAAAAAGGCCGAACTCGCGCGAAAGGAAATCGCGCAACTGGGCATACTCGTTGGGAGAGAACGAGCGGCTCATCGGGGCCGCTCAGTCATTCTTCGTGCTTCGGGGAAAAACCCTGCCGGCGACGATCTGCCACGTCGGGCGGAGACGGTTTTCGACTTCCTTCGCGCAAGGCTCGCACACCAGACGTTCGGTGTTCTGGAAGCGGTAATACGTCTTATTGGAAATGTCATAGTGTTTGATCCGCAAGCAGAGCGGGCAGCGTTCTTCCTGCATATGGTGCGTCCCTCGATCCATGGTATCACGGGCAGAGGCCGTTCGCAAGCCGGTTTGAGGCGATTACGGTGCTGGAACTTCGCCCGTGTCGAGTTCGTGCCAGACTCCTGCCGGTGCCGTGGCGACGACGCGCCACCCCGGTGCGGAGCGGAACCAGCGGTCGAAACCCGAATCGGGGGAGGTGAGGGCCGCGGTCGTCGAGAACGACCTCACCCACGAGGCGATCAACCGGGTGTTCGAAGCCGATTCGTAATGTTCGCGCATGAGCCGGTCGCCGAACAGTTCGCACCGGTCGTCGATCGTGACGCGCAGACGCGGATCGACGCCGACGGCCCAGGAACCGAGGTTGAACTCGGTGAACACCGCCTTGTTCGGCGTCTTCCGTTCCGCATACGCGCGAATGACCGGGACAAGCTCGAACGGCCAGCGGGCATCGTCGGGCTTGGCCCACCCGGTTCCGAGGAGCGGCAACGCGGAACCGCTCGCCTGAAGCCAGAAGCCGGCGAGGAGGAGAACGGTCGCGGTTCTGAGCGGAAGCTTCGCGGGGAGCCGGTCTTTCACAAGGCCATAGAGCGGTTTCCTTTCCGCAATCTCTTTTAGGAGGGAAGACTGGGAATAGATCTCGGCCAAAGCGATGGCGGCCGTGATCGCGAACAGCGGCGCATTGCGCACGCGGCTCCAGGCGAGGAGAAACCAGACGATGGGAATGACCCAGGTAATCCGCAGGGGGCGCTCCCCGAATTTCGCCAGAAATGCGATGTATCCCAGGAACAGGAGGATCGGAACGACTCCGTCGGAAGTCGTATAGATGGGCATATGCTCGATGATCAGGGCTCTGACTTCCGCGGAGTCCATGATCGTGGCCCACGTCTTTGGAAGTTCGACGCCGTACGGACCGAGAAACGACATGGCGCAGGCCAAAAAGAGAGACGCCCAGGCGATGAACACCCTGCGGGGCGCTGAAAGCGGCGTAGGGACGCTGGAGAGGCGCAGGGCGGTCCAGCCGGCAACGGTCAGGCCGAAGGTGCCGATTCCCGCGAGATAGCCGCCATGACTGTTTGCCCAGATCCAGAACATGGGGAGCAGGAGCAGAAGATGGCTGACCGGGCGCCGCCCCGCCTCGATATCGACGAGCATCGCGAAGAGAACGGCAAGTGCGGCCATCGTGATGAGAAGCGGTCGAATGAGAAACTGGATCGATGCTGCCGAAAACACCATGGCCATGATGAGAACCGTTATCAGCAGATGCATTCCAGAGTTGTACAGCCTGATCCAGATCCCCGTGAAGGTGAGAGCGGTCAGAAGGGTGGCGGCCAGGAGCAGCGTGTCGAATCCGCCGACCATGCTCAGAAGCGCCATACCGACTTCGCTCAGCCACTGCTGGGCAATCCAGGGCTGGCCGAACCTCGAGCACGTGAAGGGATCGATCCTGATCAGGCTTCCCGAGTGAAGCATGACATTCCCATACATCGTGTGGGAATAGGTGCCGCAATCATTGAAGAAGGACGTGCGGAAAAAGATGTGAAGCAGAAGCCAGATGACCAGGAGCGCAAGCCGCCCGGCCCTGAGGGAACCGGCCTCTTGAAGGATCGAAGACAACCCCGTGCGGGTGGTAACCATGAACCGGATGATAATACGGACCGCAGAAGACGCGCGACCCTGATTTTCAAGTTTGAGCACGTGACGAACAAAGCTCGTGATGAGGCGCCGAAAAGAATTTCTATTTAGTTATCTGTGATAGAAAACGAAAGATCGGGGGCGAAAAGAGGGCGGTTTAGGCGAAAAATCTGAATATATCGGGTGAAAGTCGGGTGTGGGTTCTGACGATGTAAATCATAGAGATAAGGAGTTGGGGATACCCCCCCTCCCGGCCCGAAAACAAGGAGGCAGGCATATGGTGCGAACACGGATGATCGCAAAACCCCGGGTGGCCGAAACGCCGTTGTGGGAAACGACGAACGCTCACGTTCCGTGCCGCACGAATGGCCCCTGGGTGCGGGGACGCTAAGAGGCGCCCCGCGGGGAAATGGTGTCCTGAACTTCGTCTGAACGGCAAAATTCAGGATATCCTGCGCAACCGGATGGAAGGAAGCCATCCGGTTTGCCATGTACAGGGGAAATACGCCGGCGCCTCAGAAATTCGTAAACTCGTCTGGCGCGGCGCGAAGATCTTTCCAGGTGAGAATCACGAACGCCGCCATGTCGCCGCTGCCGTCACCGATGTCAAGCGAGGGAAGCGTCGGATCATACAGCTTTCTGCGGGTGGGCGGCCGATAGGACGGGCCGGTGATCTTGGGAAGCGTCTTGTTCGTCGCATACCGGACCTCGGACCCATACACCCGATGGACCATCTGCTCCATGGTGCAGTAGGGGCGGCCCACGCCCGCGCTCTGGCAGGACGGCGACCGTCCGATCTCGTCATATCGCTTGCTATAATCCGGGCCCATGTAGAAAATGTTGGAACGGACGCCGCAACTCTGGAAAATCCCGTTCGTCGTCATCTCGGGGAAATACAGGTAGTCGTTGTCCTTGTCGGTCTTCCCCTCGACCTTTTCCAGGAGTTTGTTGAAGAGCTTGTATACGCCGTTATTTTCGGAAAGGACGTTCTCTTCGTATCCCTTCCTGTGGGCGGGCCAGATTTCTTCGTTGCAGAACTTCTCGAAATCGGCCTCGCTGATGCCGTCGGTGGAGTTGAACTTCGTCGCGAAACGTTCTGCGATCGCCTCCTGGGCCGACTTGTCGGTCCCGTCCGCGAGAGGGAACTTTTCAAAATACGATGCGATTCTATTTTTCGTGGCTTCTGCGTCGCTCAGATCGGCCGTGATTTTGCCGTCTCCGGCATGAGTGAGCATGCTCGTCTCGGCGTCAGCCTCGGCCATGAATTCCTTCGCGAGGGCAAACTTCATGATGGGATATATTTCGTTCTCGAAACAGTCGGCCGGGCTTCGATAATCGTAAACCACGCGCTCGTTGGCGATCACGTTCGCCGCGAAATGGTGCTTGTAATTGTTCGGGTCGTCCGGGTTCGATCCCGCCTTCAGATCGTCTGTCAGCAGCTTTCTGGAGTTCTCCTTGTAGTCGTCGCTGAGAAGTGCGTTCTGGTCGTAGTCCTGGGGAAAACTGTACTTTTCCGCTTTTTTCGACTTGTTGTTCCGCTGGTTGAAATCGCCGGCGACGAAGATGCTCTTCTTCGAGACGATCTTCACGTCTCGAGGAGGGTTCCCCTTGATGACGAGGTTCGTGTCGGAGTAGATCACGCCGTTGAAGTTCGGCGGCAACGTCACGTTTCCCTTGCGAAGCCCCGTTCCGAAATCGAGGATTCTGGCATCGACCGAGCCTCCATTGGAAGGCGCCCAGCCGGCGGGAACCTTGTATGCCTGGGCTGGATTCGCGCCGTCGTTTTCAGGAATATAACCGCCGTTCTGGGCCTGCTTCTTGAGGTCGCCGAACCGAGGTTCGCCTGGCGAAAGGCTGATCTGAGACGTTTTATCCAGGATGCGTCCCTTGAGTTTCTCTGTCAGATTGTCGGGAATCGTCGGCGTTTTTCCGCGAATTTCCGCCGGCACCTCTCCGTATTTTTCCCCTTCGGGTGATGAATAGGTGCCGTGCTGCGGGAACGGAATGTTGCTTGGCGGCATCGTGATCGTCTCTTCGGGCATGCCGGGCCTCGCCCGGAACGTGACCTTCGTTGGCTGCCAGAAGAAAATCCCGCCCGCCCCGCTGATGATGCTGTGAATATCGAACAGCTCCTGCTTCGTGCCGGGCGTGCAGGGGGTATGGCCATCCATCAGGATCTGTCCGATTTCGACGCCGTGGTGACCGTACAGATTGCCGGTCGAGAACTTGTTCACGTTGTTCTGGCCGGGTTCGCCATACACGATCGAGAGAAACTCCATGTCGAACATCAGAAACTCGCGGCCCGGAAACCGTCGCTGCGCCACGCAGGAGATGCTGCGCATCGTATCTCCGACCCGGCCCATCGAGTCGATCTTGAAAAAGCACTTGCTCTCGTCGATGTTCTTCGTCCGCTCGTCGTCCTCATACTCGATCAGACCGACGCGAAACCGAAACTGCCCGTCCCCGAGCGTCCCCTGATATGATCCTTTTCCCGAGGTGTTCAGCTGGGAGAAGGAAACCCCGCTGTCGTTCGCGATGGACGATTGCCAGGTGGGGAGATTGGTTTCGTCCCAGAGGACCTGCTTCTGGGCCGCATCGATCTTCACCTTGTGGGTTCTGAACGAACTGTTCAGGCTCAGTTCCGTCATGGCGAAGGAAATGCCAGCTTCGGCCAGGGCCAGTGCCTTGAGGTTCCTGTTTTCCATGATCGTGTTCTGAACGCGATACGAGGTGAACGATCTGAGCGAGGCGATGACGATCAGAAGAACGAAACCGAGCCCAAGGGCGATGACGATCGCCGAGCCTTTACGACCACGGGAATTCATTGCGGTTCGGCCCCCCTTTGCCTGATCGATGTCAGAAGCGTCGAGTCGTATTTGCCTTCCTTCCCGCGGCCCGTCAGCCGCGCACGAATACAGACGCTGTCATGGTGCGGCAGGTTCGGCTCATTGAGCCTGAAGAATACCATTTCGTCGATGTTTTCCATCATGACCTTGCGCGCCCGCTGGGCCGGGACTTCCTGGCGCCGGTCGTCGAACGGCAACGTTTCCCGCCAGAGAATATACGGGCCGGTCGCCTGATCGGGGTCCACCTTCTCGAGTTTGTAGGTGACGCGCAACTGCGTGTAGTTATACTGGTTGTCTCCGAGACTTTTCGGCTGAATGGAAAAATCGTACGTCACTTTATGGAACGAGATATAGTTTGCCGCGTCTCCGGTGTTCAGCGTTTTCGACTGCTCCAGAGTTGCCTTGGGGGGCGTGCCTTCGAGGATGAAGTTCGACTCGCGAATGTCGTCGGTGATCTTGTCGAAGAGCCGCTGAAGCTCGTCGTTCGTCTGGTGCGCCTGCATGACCGCCTGCGCCTGTCTGCGGGATGAGGAAAACGTGTGATAGAGGGCCGTCAGGAGCAGGGCGAGAACGATGACCGCCATCATGACCTCGATGAGCGTCACACCTTCACGTCGCATGATCTGCCCGTCCTTTCGGATTACTGGCGCTTGTTGATGGCCGTATGGATGTCGAGCGTGTGCGTATTTTTATCCTGACCGGTATATTTGACGGTGAAAGAGAGAAAGACCATGTTCGGCCTGATATCCGGATCGTTCTTGTCGGCGGCATACTTGACTTGATCCTTGTCCGTTTTGACGACTTCGTATTTGATCCCGTTGATGGTTTCCGTGCGGAAGTCTTCGTTGTTTTTCAGCATGTATTCGAAGGTGGTCTTCTGCGTGGCGGGATCGTGATCATACTGGTCGGCATCGAGCAGATCGAATTTGCAGGCATGGGCCGACTCGAGAATTTTCTGGGCGAAGAACGACGCCTGCGTATGGTCGCGCGTGGCGTTGACGGTTTTGGTTTCGGAAATGATGACGTTGAGCGAAGGTATCAGAACCAGCGCCAGGATGATGACGCCGATCATGACCTCGACCATCGACATGCCGAGACGGTCGGAATGAACGGGAGCGGTCATGGCGTCTCCGCCTCCGGGTAGATGAGAAACTGTTTTCGTCTTTTCATGAAATCGGAAACCGACGACCTGATTCGACTTCGAATCTCGTCCATCCCTTTTCCCTGGATGATCGCCGTGCGGATGTCGGAACCCCCCAGCAGAATATCGACGCCCTCTGCGGCTGTCTGGTTCGACAGGGGAATCTTGTCGGGATACAGCGTCCAGAGAGTGTGGAGAATCGCGATGCCGGTCATCACGGGGTCGTATGCCTGATGGTCCGTTACGACGATCTCGATGCCGGGCACCCGTTTCTGCTGGAACAGCCCGTAATACGGCCGTACCGCCGCCGGGAGGAAGGCGACGCCCGGCAGGTTCAGCACCGTGAGTTTCGAGACGAGCACGTCGGGATCGATCCAGGGCGCCAGAACGTAGTGGAACGGCCGCGTCGTGCCGACGCCGGTCGAGAAGATGCCCATTTCGCCGAGGAAGCCCGTCGTCGCGTAATAGACCGGGGATTCGGGATCCGGGAGATGCTCCGACGGCATCGCCCAGTGAAGGCCGCAGTTCCGGTAGGTGACGTTCCGACGGTAGTTCTCCATGCCGACGACCGTGAGATCGGCGTTCAAACCGAATACTTTGTTGAAGAACAGAGCAAGTTCGCCGAACGTCATGCCGTAGACCAGCGGGATCGGATACACGCCGAACCTGCTTCTGAACTGGACGTCGAGCAACGGACCCGAAACCTTCGACGCGCCGATCGGATTCGGCCGGTCGAGAACGAAGACGGGAATTCCCGCCGTCTTGCCGAGTTCGAGAAACTGGGCGAGAAGCGTCACGGCATGGAAAAAACGGATGCCGATATCTTGTATATCAATAACTATGATTTCCGCCCCGTTCAGCTGCTCCGCCCTCGGTTTTTCGAGGGGGTCGCGGATGATGTGGACGGGGGCCTGCGTGAGGGCGTCGATCTGTTTCGATCCTGAGGCTGACTCGATCAGCTTGCGCGGCCACGGATCGCCGGAAAAGATCGCCGTGATCGTGGTTGCCCGGGCGAGCCGGTCGACCGTGTGGCGCATGCTCTGATCGTAGGAGGCGAGACCGACGAGGAGGGCGATTTTTTTCCCGGCAACGAGGTCGGGATGTCCGGTTGCAAGGACTTCCAGGCCGATCGACAAACGTTCGGATGCCGAAACCGTCGAGCCGACGGTGAACGCGAACATTGCCAAAAAAATGATTCGAAGAAGGAGTCTTGTCTGTTTCATGATCGAGTCCTCAGAGGGATTATACACCGATGCGTGAAGAAAATGGTGGTAGAATTGGGGAGAGAATTTTTACAGGAGGATCGAAATGAGAGAACCTGCGGTGAGCGGTCGCTTTTATCCCGACGAGCCGACCGAGCTGTATCAGATGATCAGACAGTGTTACGAGCACAGGCTCGGCGTTCGTGACCGCCATCACGCCCAGGCCGGGAGGCTGGCAGGCATGATCGTGCCGCATGCCGGGTATGTGTTCAGCGGCCCGGTCGCGAGTTGGTCGTTCCTGCGGCTCGGCGATGAGAAGCCTGCCCCGAAGCGGCTCCTGATGCTCGGACCGAAGCACACGCCATACGGCGCCACGGCGGCTCTGAGCGCCGAAGACGCCTGGATGACACCGCTTGGAAGCATCGAAACCGACGAAATGCTGCGAGCCGCTCTCGAGCAAACGGGCGTTTTCACGAGGGACGACTCGGCCCACGCCTTCGAACACTCGATCGAGGTCCAGATCCCCTTTGTCCAGCAGATGATGCACGTGTCACTGCCGAAAATCGTTCCGCTTGCTCTCGGCTTCGCCGATTATCCGCAATGTGAACGGTGGGGAAAGGCGATCGCCGATGTGCTCGCGAAACCCGAGTTCGCCGACACGGTTTGCGTCGTCAGTTCCGATTTCTCTCACGAAACCCCCCGAGACGAAGCCTACCGGATCGATGGCGAGGCGCTCGACGTCATCCTGTCGCTTGACGCGAAGGCCTTTCACGAACTTGTCGTGGGGGAAGACCGAAGCATCTGCGGCGTCATTCCCATCACTGCGTTCCTCGCCTCGCTGACGGGGAAAAGCGTTCGCGCGACGAAGCTGGCCTACGCCACCTCCATGGATGTCATGGCTCACCCCCGGGGCGTCGGATACGCTTCCGTCATATTCGAACACATATAACCAAGGAGACCCGTGACCCCGTTCGAGATCGGCATCCTGGTCGGGATGGCGTGGGCCGCCGTGCTGACGGTCTGGGCTCTCGCCGAGATCACCAGCGGCGAGCCCAGCCCGTGGTTGCTGGTCGTCGCGATCGTCTACGAGGGCTTCGACCTGACGCCGCGCGGCATCCTGCATGGCGCCGCGTGGGCGTTCGCCGACGGGTTCATCAGCGGCTATGTGATCGGATGGCTCGCCTCGCTGATCTGGTGAACGTCAGAAGTCGAAACTGCCGTACACGCCCAGCATGCGTTCGCGGGTGAAATCACGGAGAGTGTTGCCGAACTCGGCATGAAGCCGGCCGGTGTCGAACCGGTAACTGGCGTGCAGGGTCATTCCCAATCCGCTTTCGCGGCGAGTTTCCGGTGACGTGTCGCGCCAGGAATTCGAGATGAGGCGGGTGTCGAACCCCCACCACCAGTTCGAGCCGACGGCCCGCTCCCAGCCCGCAACCAGTTCGGCGCCGCGAAAATCTCGGGGCGCCCAGTAGGGATACGCCGCACCGTCCGCGGCGAGCTGATTCTCGAAACTCGCCTGGGAAAGCTTGAGCTGGAGCGACAGGAATGGGATACCGCGGCGCTTGATGTAGTGCAGAATCTCGGTGTCGAACCTGCGCCTGGCGTTGCCGTCCGAGATGTCGCCCGTGGTGAACGACTGCTGGATGCGCGTCTGCTCGTGCAGGTCTCCGAAGACCGTCAGCGTCGCGTAGTCCTCGGAAAGCAGCCTGCGCGCCGTCTCGAGATTTTCCTTGTACGAGCCGTGGCCCGCGAAGGCGGCGAGATTGAGCTGCCCGTTCCCCGTCACGCCCTGGAACGAATACCCGTTGACCGTGTCTACATCGGAAAACCGCTCGGGGGCGAACGTCGCGGCGACGCGGGTGCGATGATCGAGGCTGTATTCGAAGGTTCCCGACAGGATGCGGCTGTCGGTCGTCTCGTCGAGGTTGCGGTCTTCGTAGGCCCAGGTTTCGAGCCTGTACCGGGCCGACAGTTTTGGATACGTGAAAGAGGGAAAATACGCCTCGAGGCTCGAGACGAACTCGGTCTGACCGGCATTGTCCTCGTGAAGCCTGACGCCGATCTCCGCGACCGAGTTGAGGCGGGAACGGACCCGTTCCAGGTTCTCACGGAGCTTGTCGCTGAGGGGATACAGGAGCGTCAGCCGGTCGTAGATCGCTTTCGTGTCGCTGAATCGACCCTGGCGCAGGAAGACGGCCGCGAGACCTTCGTTCGCCCGCATGTTGTCGGGCTGGATCTCGAGCGCCTGCTCGAAGAAGCGCTGGGCCTCTTCCAGCCGGCCCTGCTCGAGCCGGAGGTTTCCGATCTCGACCAGGGCGTCGAATTTGTGCGGGCGCTGCGTCAGACGTTCGAGCTGGATGTCGCGCTCGATGCTCTGAATGCGCCGGAGTTCCGTGCTCAGCGAGTCTCCTGTCTGTTCGTCCGGAACCATCAGATCGAACGGCTGGGCGAGGGCGGGGTTCGGAGATGCGAGACATAGCGCGACAGCCAGGAATAGAAAGAACATCCTGGAGAAAAGCCGGAATTCCTGTGCAAACCTGAGCTGGCGACACATCAACACCCTGTATCGGCAGGAGGCGGGGAGTTCGTTATTTCCTTCGGATGGCGTGCAAAAGAAAACCGCTCCCCGAAGGGGGAGCGGTCGGTCAGGCGCGGTTCGGATCAGTTGCCGGCCGGGGCTGCGGGGGCCTTTTCTTCGGCGGCCGGAGCCGGGGCTGCCTTCATGCGCTCTTCGATCTTCTTCTTGACTTCGTCGAGCTTCGCCTTGGGCACGTTGAGGGTGATCTTGGCGGCGGTGTCGACGGCCTCGACCTTGATCAGGTTGAGGATCTCGGCGGCTTCGGGGGTCTGGCCGGCGAGCATCTTGATCATGGCGAGGAAGCCGTTGAGAGCGGTCATGACCTGGTCCATGTTTTCCTTCTTGTCGACTTCGCCGGTGAAGTTGAAGGTGAGGTCGGCATCGTAGTTGAAGGAGAAGAACAGGGAGTTGACGGCGGCGAGGGGGGCGGCCTGCGGGTTGGCTTTGGCCTGGTCCTTCAGGGTCTGCGGGATGATACCCACGCCCCAGAGGGTGGCGCCGGTGTCGACCTTCTTGAGGAGACCGCCGAGAGCGGCGTTGGCGGAGAGGTTCTTGGCCTTGGCGTTCTTCACGTCCACGACGGTCTTGATGGCCGGGAGAGTTCCGAGGACGGCGGTGCTGTTGTCGAGGAACACGCCCATGCCGTCGGCGTCCTTCTTGCCCTTCACGGCATCGAAGCCTTCAAACTTCTCGATCGTGACGTCTTCGGCGGCTTTCTTGTCGCTCTTGATGGATTCGAGAATCTTGGCGACTTCGAAGGTGCCGTCGATGAGGACGCCGGCGTCCTGCTTCTCGGACTTGGCATCGGTTTTGGCGGCGGCGAACACGACGACGCTCTTCAGGTGCTTGAAGGGGTCGATGCCGGTCTTGGTGATGAACTCGTCGTAGGCTTTCTTCTGATCGGGCGATTGCTTGGCCATGCCCTCGTCGATCTGCTTCTTGATCGCTTCGGTCGAGAACATCTTGCTCAGGTTCAGGTTCAGCAGGAACGCGGTGTTCTCAGGAACGAGCTGCATCAGGTCGCCGGCCATGGCGCTCATCGCAGTGGCGGCCAGCAGAAGTACGGTTACCAGAAAACGTTTGGTCAACATCGGTCGATCCCTTTCTCCTCTTGATTTCGTCATTCGGGCGCTTCCCTCGTCGGGTGCGGCCGGATTCCGGAATGATAGACGCGAGCCCGGGGAAAGTCAAGCATGCTCGGTCGTATCGCGTGACGGATGCATCCTCATCGTCGAACGGATGACATCGTCGGCGGATTGTCGGGGGGGGGAATTCTGGGGACGTGATACATATCTTTCCGATCATAACGTGGCCAAATACGACGTTACATCTGACTTCTGAAAAAACGCTGTGAAACGTCTCTGGGGATCCGGCCTTTCTTGTTATTGCCCCCCGGTGAAAGTAAGAATAATGCCCGTTTATCCTGACCTTTGTCGAAGGGCGAGAGTCGCATGCATTTCGACAGGCTCAGCACGAACAGGAACGCGAAATCGGTATCACGTCCCCAGAATACCGGAGGGGGCTGTCTTGCGCCTTGGGCGGCATCATGCTACCATGCACCGGCTTCGCGCCACCTTACCAATAAGGACAGACGGATGGCAAACATGTCAGAAAAACAAGAACTGGCCGCACAGCTGCGGATGCTCATCGGTGAAATGCGCAATGCCGGCTTCGCAGAGCTGGAAATCGAATCGGCGGACCTGAACGTGCGCATGGTTCTTGGTTCTGCCCCGGCTTCTGCCCCCGCACCGTCTCCCGATTCGGAGCTGCCCGGAAAGTCCGCAGAGGATGCCGCGCCGAAACCGGTTTCCGTGACTGCCGAGCGGGTCGGCGTGTTCTCCTTCGGAAAACAGCGAATCGAAGCCGGATCGAAGGTCTCCAAAGGGCAGGCTCTGGGGATCATCAAGGGAATCAGCATCCAGGACCAGGTGGTTGCCCCCGTTTCCGGCACCGTGGATGCCGTTTTCGTTCGGGAAGGCGAGATCATTGACTTCGGCCGCGCCCTGTTTTCAATCCTTCCTGATTGACGCCCGGCCGATGCCGATGTGGCGTGACAGCCTTACGTGAGGTGTAACCATGTTCAACAAGATTCTCATCGCGAACCGCGGGGAAATCGCGGTCCGTGTCATCAGAACCTGCCGCAGGCTCGGCATCAAAACAGTCGCCGTCTTTTCGGAAGTCGACCGCCAGGCTCTGCATGTCAGGCTCGCCGATGAAGCCTACTGCATCGGGCCGGCCCGCCCAGACCTTTCGTATCTGAACATCCCGAACATCCTTTCCGTTGCCCACGCGACCCAGTGCGACGCGATTCACCCCGGATACGGCTTCCTGTCGGAAAACCCGACGTTCGCCGAGATCACCCAAAAGTGCGGTTTCGTGTTCATCGGCCCCAGCCACCGGGCGATGGAACGGATGGGCCAGAAGTCCGTCGCGCGCGACCTGATGATCCGGTCCGGCGTTCCCGTGATGCCCGGTTCGACCGGCAGCGTCGAGGATCCCGAGGAAGGTCTGAAGATCGCCCACAAGGTCGGCTTCCCCGTCCTCGTGAAGGCCTCCGCCGGCGGCGGCGGACGCGGCATGCGCCTGGTCGAGACGGAGGACCGGTTCCGGACGCTGTTCAGCACGGCTCAGGCCGAGGCCCAGTCGGCATTCGGCGACGGCCGCGTCTACGTCGAAAAATACCTTCGGAACCCTCGCCACATAGAAGTCCAGATCATGGGCGACCATCACGGCAACATCGTCGCCCTGGGCGAACGCGAATGTTCGATCCAGCGCCGGCATCAGAAGCTGATCGAGGAGTCGCCATCCCCGGCCGTCAACGCCGATCTGCGCCGGCGACTGTGCGAAACGGCCGTGAAGGCTGCGAAGGCGATCGACTACGTGAACGCTGGCACGATCGAGTTCCTGCTCGATGCCGACGGGAACTTCTTCTTCATGGAGATGAACACCCGTCTCCAGGTCGAACACCCCGTCACCGAGCTGGTTACCGGATACGATCTCGTCGAAATGCAGCTGCGCGTCGCGTCGGGCGAGCCGCTTCCCTTCAAGCAGGAAGACATCGCCCCTCACGGGTGGGCGTTCGAGTGCCGCATCAATGCCGAAGATCCTGCGAACGGCTTCTCGCCGTGTCCGGGCCGCATCAACGATTATCTGCCCGCGGGGGGGCCGTGGGTGCGCGTCGACTCGGCGGCCTACACCGGATACGCGGTGAGCCCGAGTTACGACTCGATGGTCGCCAAGCTGATCGTCTGGGGCCCCGATCGCGAGACGGCAATGGACCGCATGCAGGCGGCCCTGCACGAGTTCCGGGTCGAAGGGATCAAAACGACGATCCCGTTTCATCAGTGGGCGTTCGGGCACGAGGAGTTCCGGGCGGGGCTGTTGACCACAGGCTTCGTCGACAAGCACCAGGTGTCGATGATCGCCTGTATGCAGCGGGCCGACGAGGATGAACGTGAGCGCGCGAACGGAGCCGGCGGGAAGGCGGTCGAACATGGCAAAACTCAGGACCAGAACGGCACGGGAAGAGCCTGAAGCGAAACGAACCCTGTTCGACGCCCCCCCGGATGAGACGGAACGCGAGTCTGGCGAGCTGACGCGCGGGGTTCTGTCCGTCGGGGACGTCACTCGCCACATCAAGCGGCTTCTCGAAAAGGACAGCCTTCTCGAGAGCGTCTGGGTTCAGGGAGAAGTGTCGAACCTGGTCAAGGCGGCATCGGGACACTGGTATTTTTCCCTGAAAGACGCGACGTCCGTCCTGAAAGCCGCCGTCTGGGCCGGGAACAGGCGCAGGATCCGGCATGAAATCAAGAACGGCGACCTGATCGCCGCCTACGGCTCCATCTCGGTCTACGAGCCCCGTGGCGAATACCAGCTCATCATTACCGACCTGCGCCCGGCCGGCCTGGGTGCGCTGTATGAAGCCTTCGAGAAACTCAAGGCGAAACTCCAGGAAGAAGGCCTGTTCGACGCCGACCGGAAGGTGCCCCTGCCGTTCCTGCCGCGGGGCGTCGGGATCGTGACCTCGCCGAAGGGCGCCGTCGTGCAGGATATATATCGAGTGATACGAAGGCGCTTTCCGAACATGCCGCTGTATCTCGTCCCCGTGAAGGTGCAGGGTGAGGGAGCTGCGGAAGAGATCGTGGCCGGCATCCGACGGCTCGACGCCGATTCGCGGGTCGACGTGATCATCGTCGCGCGCGGGGGCGGCAGTCTCGAGGATCTCTGGACGTTCAACGACGAACGCGTCGCCCGCGCGATCGCGGCGGCCGAAACCCCCGTCATATCGGCGATCGGCCATGAGACGGATTTCACCATCGCCGACTTTGTCGCGGACCAGCGGGCGGCTACGCCGTCGGTGGCGGGCGAACTGGTCGTTCCCCTCAAGGAAGACCTCGTGAAGGCGATCGCCGACAGGCGCAATAGGCTCGGCCGAGCCCTGAAGCACATGATCGTTTTCCTGGCCGGGCGGCTGGCTCATGCCCGTTCCTGCCGATTCCTGCGGAAACCGGCCCTGCTCGTCGCCGAACGCCGGACGCACGTCGCAAACACGGCCCGAGACCTGGAAACCGCCTGCGAGGCTTTCATGCGACGGTGCCGCCACGCATGGGAAATGGCCGCCGCACGGCTGACGGCCCTCGATCCGCGGGCGGTGCTCGCGAGAGGCTATATGCTGGCGACGAACGAAGACGGCGTGGTCGTCACGTCCGCCGCGGCTTTGAAAACCGGACGAAAACTCGATCTGCAGATGGTCGACGGTCGGGCCCGCGTGGCCGTCGAGGATGTCGAAATCAAAACCCCGGGAGGCACGCGTTCATGAAAAAGGTGTTCGATCGGAAAGAACTCGAGGAGCTCGCAGCTCTCACTCCCGAGATGATCGAAAAGCTGTCGTACGAAGACGCGATGGAGCGTCTCGAGCAAACCGTCGAGGCGCTCGAACAGGAGGGGACCCCGCTCGAGCTCGGCCTGCGCCTGTACGAAGTCGGCACGGGGCTGAGCCGCCGGTGCGGAAACGTGCTCGACGCCGCCGAGGCGCGGATGCTGCAGCTGATCGGCAACATCGAGTCGGCCCGCGAAGAGCCGTTCGATCCCGAGAAGGACGGCAGGCCGTCATGACCCCGGACGGGGCTTCAATGACGGGGCTGGAAGACTGGCTGCGCGCCTGCAGGTCGCGTGTCGACGAGGCGCTCGACCGCTGGCTGCCCCCGGCCGATGCTGTGCCCGCGCGCCTTCACGAGGCGATGCGGTACAGCGTCTGCGCGGGCGGAAAGCGGATCAGGCCGGCGCTGTGCCTGATGATCGCGGAGGGCTTCGGCGTCTCGGGAAACGGGCCGCTGAGGGCTGCCTGCGCACTCGAGCTGCTCCATACATATTCTCTGATCCATGACGATCTGCCGGCGATGGATGACGACGATCTGCGGCGCGGCCGGCCGACGAACCACAAGGTGTTCGGCGAGGCGACGGCGATTCTTGCCGGAGACGCCCTGCTGACGCTTGCGTTCGAGTGGATGGCGCGCATCGCAGATTACGACGTTCCCGCGGGCCGGGCGGTCTCCGCAGTGAAGTCGTTCGCCGAGGCTGCCGGCCATGCCGGCATGGTGGGCGGTCAGATGCTCGATATCGACGCCGAGAACGGAGAGGTGACGATCGACGAACTTCGCCGGATCCATCGGCTCAAGACCGGCGCGCTCCTCACGGCCTCGATCCGAATCGGCGGGATCCTGGGCGGCGCAGATCCCGACGAGATGCGCAAACTTACCGAATACGGCCGCCACATCGGTCTTCTGTTTCAAATAGTAGACGATATACTCGACATCGAGGGAGACGCCGCCGCCCTCGGAAAGACGCCGGGAAGCGATGCGCGCCTCGGCAAATCCACGTTTCCGGCGCTTCTCGGCATGGACGGGGCGAAACGGGAAGCCGACCGCGTGCGCGACGAGGCGCTGAAAGCCGCCGCATCGCTCCCGAGGCCGATTTCCCGCATGTCGGAACTCGCCGGATGGCTGCACGGGAGAAAACGGTGACCGTGAAACTGTATCCCGTCGTGGTCGCCGGCGGGTCGGGAACGCGCATGAAAAGCGATCTTCCGAAACAGTTTCTCGACATCGGGGGAAAACCCGTCCTGCAATGGTCGCTCGAGTGCTTCGACGCGGTTTCCGAAACCGTCGACATCACGGTCGTTCTTCCGGAAGCCTGGCTCGAGGAAGGCAAACGCCGCCTGTCCGGCTGGCGATCGAAACATAACATTCGTTATATATGCGGAGGACTGCGACGGCAGGACTCCGTCGAAGCCGGCGTGTCGAGCATTCCCGACGAAGACGGGTGGGCTGCCGTGCACGACGGCGCTCGTCCGGCGATCACGCCCGAAATCGTCCGGGCCTGCCTTGAGATGGCTGTCGCGAAAGGAAACGCCTCGTGCGCGGTGCCGGTTTCCGACACCCTCGTCGAAACTGCCGGCGGTCTCGTGACCGGCGCCGTCGATCGGTCGAAGATGTTCGCCATGCAGACCCCGCAGATCTTCCCCGTGAACCTTCTGCGGGAGGCGCTCGCCCGGGCGCGCGCCGACGGCGTTGATGCCACCGACGACGCCGGACTCGTCAGGCGTCTCGGCCTGCCTGTCTATCTGGCCCCGGGTTCCCCCCTAAACATCAAAGTCACCCGGCCCGAAGATCTGCTCCTGCTCGCGTCGGTCCTCCGCCCCCCAGGCTGACCGCCGTCGATGCGTGTGCCGATGCATCCGGCATTGACGAAGAACGAGGGTGATTGCTAGACTTGGCCGCAAGAAGCGAGGAGCGCACGACGAATGAAACGAACGCTGATTGTTCAGGCACCTGCGAAGATCAATATCGGGCTCTGGGTCAAGGGTAAACGGGCGGACGGGTATCACGAGATCGCAAGCCTGATGCAGACGATCTCGCTCGCAGACACGATCGCGATCAAAGAGACCCGCGAAGACGGCCTCCGGATCGAGTGCGATCACCCCGGCGTTCCGACCGGCCCCGAGAATCTCGCCTACAAGTCGGCGATGCTGCTGCTGAAGAAACTCGACATTCCGCCGCGTCTCCTGATCCAGATCGAAAAGCGGATTCCGGTCGCCGCGGGACTGGCTGGTGGAAGCACCGACGCCGCCGCCGTGCTGCTGGCGCTTGCCCGTTTTTACGACTCGTCCCTGCCGATGCTCGATCTCATGACGATGAGCCAGTCGATCGGCTCCGACGTGCCGTTCGTCATGCACGGAGGCCTCGCCCTCGCCACGGGCCGGGGCGAGAACCTGACGTTCTACGACGCGCCGAAGCCGCCCTACGTCGTCGTCATCGCCGTTCCGAAAAACGTCAGCGTCTCGACGAAATGGGCGTATGAAAACTACCAGCCGGGCGACAACACCCGCAAGGAAGAATTGTTCGCCACCCTCCTTCCCGCATGCCGGGAGCGGAACCTCGCCCTCCTGAGAAAAAACGTGTTCAACGACCTCGAGTCCGTCACGCTGCACCGGCATCCCGAAGTCGCCGCAATCAAGGAGCGTCTGGCCGCAACCGGCGACGGCGTGGTTCTCATGTCCGGCAGCGGGCCGTCCGTATTCGGCCTGTTCGAGGAGCGTCGCGATGCCGTGAAGGCCGCGAGCTCACTCGACCCGGACACGGTCGATGTGTTCATCGAACATACACTGCGCTCGCAGTCGCGCTGAGAGGAAATTGCCGGAATGAAACGCCGCATCTCCCTCCTCGGCTCGACCGGCTCCATCGGCCAGAGCACGCTCGACGTCATCCGAGCCCACCGGGACCGCCTTTCCGTGGTTGCCTTGGCCGCCGGTCGCCAATGGGAGCGCCTCGTCGGCCAGACGCGTGAATTCCGGCCCAGGATGGTCGCGATCTTCGACCCGGAAGCGGCCGCCCGGTTCAGGGACGCGATGCGCGGCTCGGACGTGGCCGTCCGCGAGGGGATGCCGGGCCTGCTCGAGGCTGCCGGCCTTGATGAAGCCGATACGCTTGTGTCCGCCTTGGTGGGCTCGATCGGCCTGCGGCCGGTGATGGCCGGCATCGATGCGGGAAAGGCCGTCTGCCTCGCCAACAAGGAGACGCTCGTCGTCGCCGGGGCCCTCGTCACCGCTGCGGCTCACAGGAAGGGCGTTCCCCTGATTCCGATCGATTCCGAACACTCCGCGATTTTCCAGTGCCTCGCTGACGGCCACAAGGACGGGAGCCGGATCAAACGCCTGATCCTGACGGCGTCAGGCGGCCCGTTCCGCATGACCGACGCCGGCAGTCTTGCCCGGGTGACGCCCGGTGAAGCTCTTCGACACCCGAACTGGGACATGGGCGGCAAGATCACGATCGACTCGGCGACGCTGATGAACAAAGGTCTCGAGGTCATCGAGGCCCACTGGTTGTTTGACATCGATTTCGACCGGATCGAAGTGGTCGTTCATCCGCAGTCGATCATTCATTCGCTGGTCGAGTTCATCGACGGCTCGTTTCTCGGCCAGCTCGGCGCCCCGGACATGCGCCTGCCGATTCAGTATGCGCTAAGTTATCCCGAACGCTGGGAAGCGAGCGGCGAGCGGCTCGATCTGCTCAAACTGGGAACGCTCTCGTTCGAACCGCCGCGGATGGCGGATTTTCCCTGCCTATCCTACGCATACGAGGCGGGGCGGCGCGGCGGCAGCCTTCCCTGCGCGATGAATGCGGCGAACGAGGTCGCCGTGGCGGCGTTCCTGCGCGGGGACATCGGGTTCACCGATATTCCGGTCGTGATCCGCACCGTGATGGATGAACTGCCGTTCGAGGCCTCGCCCGACCTCGAGACGTTGCTGAGACACGACGAACTCGCGCGCGGGGCCGCAGCGGTCTGCGTTGCGGCGCGGACTGCCGTCCGGCAAGGCGGGGAGGCCGCGGCATGAACGGGGAGATGAGCGGCCTCAGAATAGGCTTCGGCCACGATATTCATGCCCTGATTCCCGACCGGGAACTGTGGCTCGGCGGTGTCCGCATTCCCCATTCGTACGGTCTCAAGGGCCACTCGGACGCCGATGCCCTGCTTCATGCCGTCATGGATGCCCTGCTCGGGGCCGCCGCGCTCGGCGACATCGGCATGCTGTTTCCCGATACCGATCCCGCCTATCGCGGCATCTCGTCGATGCTGCTGCTCGAGCGCGTCATGAGCCGCATCGAGGAAGCCGGTTTTTGTGTCGTCAACATCGATACTGTGATACAGTGTGAGAGTCCGAAAATTTCTCCTCACCGTGAAGCCATTCGCGAGTCGCTCGCCCGGGGCCTGCGCATCGACAAGAGCAGGGTCTCGGTGAAAGCCGGCACGAACGAGGGGTTCGACGCGGTGGGGGAGCGGCGCGCCATGGTATGCAACGCCGTGGTGTTACTTGAATCCCGGAGGAATGTCGGCTGTGGCAGGTGAAAAGCAGAGATCCCAGTTGTTCCTCGGCGTAGGATACCTGTTCGTGGCAGGGATCATCCTGATCAACTATATCGGCCAGCGCGGCGACTCGCGCGGCATCGTTGCCGTCACGGGCGAGATGGCGATGAGCAGCTACTTCGGCGAGGCCGAGGTCCTGCGGAAACGACTCGAGGAGGAACGCCGTCTCAACACCGAGATGCGCAAGATGGTCACCGAAATGCAGACCTATGCCGGCACCAGCAAAGCCTCCGAAAAGGCGGGCTTCGAAAAAGTGCCGCTTCGCATGACGTCGGCCGATATCGACAAGCTGGCCCGGGAGGGGTTCCCCCCCGTCGTCGACAAGCTGAGGATCGTCACGGCCAAATCCAGCCCCTTCCGCGTCGGGCGGAATCCGTTCGTCCCGTTCTACGGCATGGGAAAAACGTCCAAAGCCGTTACGGCCGAATCCTCGAAAGTCACCATCTCCCTGCGCGCCGATCCCGTCCTGCCCGTTCTGATGCAGGGCGCATGGTCTCCCGTGACGGTCTACGAAGAAAACTGAAACCGAACCGCCGACAAGAGCCCTCTCGGGGGCTCTTTCGTTTTTTTCGCCACGTTCGCCGAACTCCTAAAGCGTGAGCCGCCTCATGCCGATAAGCTTCTCAGAGAATACGCGACCTCGCTTTCAGGAGACGAACGAACATGAGGCAAACCATTCGGAATCTCGGCCTGCTGGCCGGACTGCTCTCGCTCTGCGCCCCTCTCGCGGCGGAACCGGTCGTCGGCGGCTACGTTCTCGAGCGCCTTCCCGGCGGCAAACAGGCTGTCGTGGACGGCAGGAACATCGTTCTCGCACATGTCTTCAACCAGGATCCCGGCGCCCTCAAAGCCGGCCGGTATGACGTCGGGGTTGAAGTTCAGGGCTCCAAGGGCGTCAAGACGTATGTGATGAAGCCGACCGGCGATATCGCCGGCGGGGTCTTGCGGACGTTCCGTCTGAAGGTGCCGCTGAACGCTGGAGGCAAACCCGAGCTGGTCAGGGCGTTCGCTCGTATCGACGGTCGGAAAATCTGGTCCGAGCCGTTTGCCGGCAGCCGCCAGGCTGCCGTGAAGAGCTCCGACGGCGTCGTCACGACGCTGTATACGGAAGTCGCTCCGGAACCAGGCTCCGATGCGCCGCCTCGAGAAATCCCCTTCGAGAACGAGGTCGTCCGCCCGGCCGCTCCGAAGACCGCAGCCGCATCGACGCAGAAGAAGCCCGCGACCGGCGCCGCTGCGGCCGTTCCTACCGCGAAGCCCGGCAAAACGGCCGGTGTCGCCCCCGTGCCGGCGAAGAGCGGAATTGCTCCCGTCGCGCCGGCGGTTCCGGCCGCGGTGTCCGCGAAGCCTTCGACGGACGTCGTCGCGAAGAATCCCTCCCCGGCACCCGCGGCGAAGCCTCGCGTGATCAATCCGAACGAGTTCAAGACCCTCCACACCATCGACGAGGAACTGGTGATCTACGTCGTGAAGGCCGGAGACACCCTCCAGAGCGTTGCCGAGCGGTATTATGGCGATGCGGGTCATGACAGGACCATCGCCGACCTCAACTTCATCGAAGCCCGTGCTCAGGTCAAGCCCGGCGAGGAGATCATCGTCGATGTGAAGCCGCTTTCGGGGCTGAAGCAGAACACCGCCCAGAAGGAACCGAAGAAGGACTCGAAGAATGAACCGAAGAAGGAAACCTCGGTTCGCCCCTCCGAAAAGGCGTCAGAAGCGATTGCCGCCGGCGATGCTTCGGCGTGTGTCCAGCGGTACACGATCCAGAACGGAGACACGCTCGCGATCATCGCGAAGCGGTTCTACGGCAAGGCGTCGAAGGCCGGCATCATCATCAAGGCCAACCCGGGACTGAATCCGAAGAACCTCAAGATCGGAACCGAAGTGGTGATCCCCGCTGAGAAGGGAGACAAGGCATGATGACGAACTCGATGACCGTGAAGCGGGGAGGGGGCGTGAAGTCGCCGCTCGTCCAGATCAACAGTGTCGGCCACGCCGGCGTCGCGTTCCAGGTCAAGGGGAAGGCGTTCCAGGAGGGATATCTGTTTCTCACCCCCGAAATGCTCCGCCTGTTCCCCTTCAAGGAGGAGCTCAGTTCGATCCTGTTCGTCGACGACGCCGAAGTTGTATATTCAGCGATATATCACAAGGCCCGCGGCTACATGGTCTGCCTGTCCTTCGGCGAATGGTGGGAGAAGAACCAGATGCGCGAAGGGGATCAGATCGGCATCGAGCTGATCAGCCTGGCCGAGCGCCGCTACCGGCTGTATCGCGTCGTTCCCGATGCGGAAAAACTTGCCGCGAAATCCGACGAGGTCAAGATCACGATGCGCTCCGGCGGAGACCTGCCGATCCAGTATACGTCGGGGAACCTCGAAGTCCTTCGCAAGCTGATCGCCGGCGATTTCTCCCCCTACGCCGAGACCGGGCTGATCCTTCAGGGCGAGGAAATGAACGCCCGCGGCGATGACCAGGAGCTGATGTCGCTCGCCACGTGTTTCGGCGTCTCGGCGTATCAGCATCAGCTGAACACCGTTCACAGCGTGCTCGGGCGCTACAACGGCCGCGCCCTGCTCGCGGACGAGGTCGGTCTGGGCAAAACCATCGAAGCGGGGCTGATTCTCAAGGAATACCTGCTTCGCGGCATGGTGCGTAAGGTCCTGATCCTCACGCCGGCCTTGCTGATCACGCAGTGGCAGCAGGAACTCAAGACCAAGTTCGACCTCAGCTTCAAGAACCACAACGAGATTTCCGACTGGGAGCAGTCCGACCTGGTCATCGCCTCGCTCGACACCGCGAAAAGCCAGAAGAACCAGAAATCGGTCCAGAAGGTCAACTACGACCTGCTGATCATCGATGAAGCGCACAAGCTGAAGAACAAAAAAACGCAGAACTGGAAGTTCGTGAACTCGATCAAGACGAAGTATCTGCTGATGCTCACCGCGACGCCGATCCAGAACGACCTGATCGAACTGTTCAACCTGATCACGATCCTCAAGCCGGGCCACCTGTCGACCCTGCAGAAGTTCAAGAGCGACTTTCTGGCCGAGCGCGACAAGCGCATTCCGAAAAACTCGCTGAAACTGCGGGCCATGCTGTCGGAGATCATGATCCGACACCGCCGCAGCGACACGATGATCAAGTTCCCCCAGCGGTTCGTCCATACCCAGGCGATCAATCTCAAGCCCGACGAGGCGCGCCTGTACAGCGAACTGACCGACTTCATCCGTCGCCGCTACTTTACCCTGCCGACCCACAACAATCCTCGCGGCATCAATCGCCTCACCCTCATCCTCCTGCAGAAACTGATGGGAAGCTCGACGCAGGCGCTCAAACGGGCGCTCACGAAGATGATTTCCAGCAACTTCTACAAGGACGATTTCGACGAATCCCTCAAGCGGCTTCTCGATCTCGCCAACAACGTCGGCATGTCGAGAAAAACCGAGGTCCTTCTGGAACTGCTCGGCAATCTCAACGAGAAGCTGATCATCTTCACGCAGTTCCGCGGCACCCAGGATTATCTCGCAGACCTGCTTCGCGAGAAAGGGTATTCGGTCTCGATCTTCAACGGACAGCTGTCGCAGGCCGAGAAGGATGCGTGCATCGAGTCGTTCCGGAACAAGAACCAGATCCTGATCTCGACCGAGTCCGGCGGCGAAGGCCGCAACCTGCAGTTCTGCAAGGTGCTCGTCAACTACGATCTGCCCTGGAACCCGATGCGCATCGAACAGCGAATCGGTCGTATCCACCGCCTCGGGCAGACAGACGACGTTCATATCATCAACCTCAGCGCGAGCGACACGATCGAGTCCTACGTGCTCGAGCTGCTCGACAAGAAGATCAACATGTTCCGCCTCATCATCGGCGAGCTCGAAATGATTCTTGGCAATATGCATTCGAAGAAGACGCTCGAGCAGATCATCATCGATATCGTGACGATGTCGCCCAACCAGGAAGCGATGAAGCGCAAGTTCCAGACGCTCGGCAACAAGCTCGAAAAGGCCCTCAAGATCCATCAGGACATCACCCGCGCCCAGGAGGACATCTTCAATGGAAACGAGTAAAATCCAGACCCTCGTCTTCTCGTTCATGGACAAGGTCGGCATTTCCAGGTGGGAAACCTCCGAGGGCGTCTGGTGCGCCGAGATCCCCGAGTCGGAACGGGCGTTCTTCAACGGCTACGAGCACCTGCACTTCACCTTCGATCGCGAGATCGCGGAACGGCGGCGCGAACTGGAACTGATCTGCTCGGGCTCGTTCATGCTCCGCAAGATCGTCGACAGGCTCGTGGAAATTCCCAAGGTCAGCCGGCTGTTCAGCGCCGCGGCACCCGAGCTCCCGTCCTCGTCGGGCCAGCCCGGCGATCTGCGTGTGATCAGCGGCTGCAAGGCCCATTACCGGCAGCAGGTGCTGTTCCATTTCCGCGTCAGCGTCTCGGCGGAGCAGCGCCGCGAGCTGCTCTTCTCGGCACTTGCGGACCCCGCGAAGCGCGAAATATCATTGAAGGAAGGGCTGAGCGGAATCGATCTGAACGAATTCAGCGAAAAGCCCGATCCGTCACTCCCGATACAGGAATCCGGTGAAGATCTCGTCCGTTTGTATCTCCAGGCGTGCAGGACCCTCGAATCATCTCTCGAGGAGCATATCCGCGAACTGCAGGCCGAATCCGAGGAGGCCTACCAGCAGGAACTCGCCAAGGTCCAGGAGTATCTCGAGGACCAGAAGCGGGAACTTCTGAAAAAACGTGAAAACGTCTGCTTCCACCTGTATTTCTTCCAGAAGGAGGAGGAAATCGACCGGATGATGCGCGAACTCGAGGCGGAGCAGGCGCGGAAAATCGAGGAACTGAAGGAAAAGCACGCATTGAAGATCCAGGTGAGCCTCATCAATGCCGTCGTCCTGTGCATTCCGACCCTGGGAATGCCCACCGGCCAGACGGCCCGGCGGACGCGGGATGCGAAAGTCATTCCGATGCCCCTTCCGACGGGAGACCGCTGCGAGGTGCGCCCGGCAGTCTGAGGCATGGAGGCGGAATCAGATCGGCACGGAGGTTGAGCGATGTTTTTCAAGCACATATTCGTTATTCTCGTCATCCTGGGAATCCTGGGCTACGTCTACGGCGACAGGGTGTTCTATTTCCAGGCGAATCTGATGATCAGCTGGCAGTATGACTTCCCCGCCTATGAAGCGTTCGAGAGGATCGTTCGGTATTACCCGAACAGCAAGCACAGGCAGGAGGCCTACAAGATGATGGACATCCTCGTCAAACGGAACGGGGACCTGCGAACCTATCTGAACAAGCGTGACGAGGAGGTTCGTAAACTCGAGAAGAAACGGGCCGTCCAGGAGTCGTTCAGGTGAGCGGTGCTTCCGCGACATTCGAAGCCTTCGCCGGGCTGATGTCGGAACGGCGGAGCGTGCGTCAGTTCCGCCCGGACCCCGTCGACCCTGCAATCATCGAACGCGTCGTCGAAGCCGTCCGGTATTCGCCCTCGCCGACCAACCGGCAGTGTTTCCGGTTCATCGCCGTTTCCGACCGCCTTCTGCTCCAATCGATGAGCCAGGACGTCCTGCGTCGGATCGACGAGATCGCCGGCAGGCTCGACGAAGCCTCGGCCGCGGCGTTTCGCGACTACTCGAAATGGTTCACCTTTTTCGACCGCGCGCCCGTCGTCCTGTTCGGGGCGTATCGAAGCTTCGCGTCCCGTCTGCCGAGCGGGGAGAACGACCGGACGCTCGAAGGCCTCGCCGAGATCCAGGCGTTCGGCGGGGCGGTGCATGCCCTGCTGCTCGGCCTGCACGCCGTCGGCCTCGGAAGCTGCTGGATGAGCGGGCCGCTGGTGGCGGAAAATCCGCTCGAGCGGCTTCTGCGCATCGAAAAGCCCTGGCGGCTGGGTGCCGTGATTCCCGTCGGCTGGCCGGCGGTGAAGCCGGAATGCCCGAAAAAACCGGCCGTCCGGGACATCCTGAGCGGCTATCCTGCAGAATGAAAACCACCCGTTCGCCCTGAGCTTGTCGAAGGGCGAGAAGCAAGACGCCCCGCAGGCTCGAAGCCGGCGGGGCGTTGCGGTATTGAACTATATTACCAGGTATATGACGCCTGGACGCCGTAAATGTCGAGACCGGTGGTGAAGTCGCCGGACAGGTTGCCCCTCAGGAGATTGCCGGGGGCTGACGCCCGGAGATCGATCGGGGCGTCGTCATACCAGATTCGCATGAAACCCGCGGAGATCACCATGCGGTCGGAGGTGCGATACTCGGCGCCGAGAGCGACCTGCAGGCTGTCGGAACCGGGAATGCGCGGCGTGCGGCGCGAATCGGGGATGGGAGAACGATCGCGGGCCACGCCGACGCGCCAGGCGAGTCGCGAACTCGGCCGGTAGATCGCGCCGAGCGAGGTATACCAGACGTCCTTCCAGTCTTCCGCGGTGAAGGAATCAGGCTGCGCGGGGTTGTCGAACGTGACCCGCAGTCCTCCGTACCGATGCCAGAACGTCTTCGCCGCGTCGAGCATCAGCGTCCAGGACGCGCCGCAGGTGCGGCTGTACCCGACGCCGAGAATTTCGGGCGTCGTGAGGTCGGAGCGCGCGCCGGTCTGTGAGAAGATCCCGGTTGCCGCGTTCATCGCGCCCGCCATGCCGGCGGCGTCGAACCCGAAACGGCAGTCGCCCTTCAGGGTGTGCCGAACGGCCGATCGATACGAAAGACCGGCGCGTTCCCTGGAGGAGATGTCGCAGATGAATCCGAGAACGAAGCCGACGTCCCGGGCATCGCCGGTCATTTCCGCGACGCCGTCCTGCGTGGTCGGCGCGGCGCCCGGAATGCCGCTGCCTGCGGCGATCGTCCCGTAATCGACCGCGTTGGTGAGCTTCGCATCGACGGACTGAACGTTCAGCCCGGCGGCGAACAGCCACTTCGAGTCGAGTTTTCTGCCGGCTACCGGCATGACGGCCAGAGAGGTCATTTCAGAATCGATCGCGTAGTAGCGGCCGACCCAGGTCGGCGTATACTTCGTGCTGAGGCCCCAGGGGGCGTTCAGGGCGAGGCCGAAACGCCAGCCCTTCGAATCGGCAAGTGAGGCGTAGAGGGCCGGGATCGTGGCCGTGGGCGCTCCGTCCTCGCCCCCGGGATACCCGCCGACTGCCGTTCCGCCGGCCGTTGAAGCCCCTCTCAAGGAAAAGCGGACTTCGGGATCGAGCTGCAGCACCGAGATGATCGCTTCGCCCGGTTTATGAAGCATGAGAGCCGCCGGGTTGAAATACGTGTCGGCGAGATCGTGCGCGCCGGTATGTGCCCCGGCGAAGGCGCTCGAAAGGCCGGTCGTGCCGTGTTCGCGGACCATGTATCCCGCACCGGTGACTTTACCGGGCAGGGACACGATGACGAGAAAGAGAAGGAATACGGACCACTTCTTCAGATCCTGGCTCATGGGCTCCTCCAGACGATGATGAAACGAAGGGAGTTTCATTTTTCGACAGGGATCATATTCGATATACAGGGCCGTTGGCAAATGGAATCATACCGTGACCCGCGTGAGTTTCGTTTTCGGGTGTCCGGAAAAACAGCCTTCCGCATGCGTCGATAACAATAATATATTCTATATATAATACAAAATGGACCGACTCTTGCGAGTCGGTCCCGAGAACATAGGAACGTGGGATGCAAATGGTGAAATCAGACGGTGGAGTGAAACTTCGCGACGGATTCGAACATGCCGCGGGCCTTGCGACCCATGACGACGCCGATGTGCCCCGCGTCGATCACGAGATCGGTGACCGGCCCCGAGACGAGTTGCGAGAGGCACCGGGAAGACTCGATCGGAACGATGTGATCCTTCGAGGCCATGACGTTCATGACCGGGATGGAAAGGTTTTCGAGGTCGATCTCGATGCCGTCGAAATCGAAACGGCGGTTCCTGATGGCGTTGTCGTGGTAGCAGAGTTTCACGTATCCGCGATATGCCTCGCCGGGAACGTTGACGTTGTCGTTCAACCAGGATTCGAGCGCGACGATGCTTTCGGCGGCCTTCGCGTCGAGACTGCCCTCGAACACGTTCTTCCATTTCTGATATCCCGAGAAGGGCTTGATCAGCTGGAAGGACGACTGGAGCATCGCGGAATCGGCATGGCCGAGGACATCGACGAGCGTGTCGACGTCGAAGGCGTCCTTGCGTGCCCAGGCCGAGAGAGGGCCTTCGTCGTGGAAGTTGACGGGCGCGGCGAGCATGATGAGCCGCTCGATGCGGTTCGGGTGGAGCGCGGCGTGGAGGAGCGACATGGTGCCGCCCATGCAGTAGCCGAGAAGCGACGCTTTTTTGGCGCCGGTATCGCGGCAGGCTTCGCGGACGGCCATGCCGATGAGGTCGTCGACGAAGAAACGGAACGGCAGGTGGTCGTGCTGCGGGCCCGGCGTGCCCCAATCGAGCAGGTAGACCTGGATTCCCGCCTCTCGAAGATGGCCGGCCAGTGTTGCGGAGGGCATCAGATCCATGATGTAGGCGCGGTTGATGAGAGAGGGAACGAGCACCAGCGGCGTTGTGCAGGTGACGGGGGCCGTGCCGCTGTAGCGCAGGAGTTTCATCGAGTCGAACCGGAAGATCTCCTCGACCGTTGTTGCGCCGCGATACGGTTCGTCACGCGTTGCAGATGAGCCGGAAAGGACCGAGTCGAGATTCTTCTCGATGATGCGGCCGGCGAGGTCGATGTTGGCGGCCGTCGCTTCGAGAAGCCTGGCCGCGCTTTTCGAGAGGGTGTCGTTCATCGTCGCCTCCTGTTGGCGATAGAAAATTCAGACTCAGTTGGTCTTGCCGCTGGTGACGGCTTCGGTTTGGGCGCGGACATGCCCCGCGATGTCGGCGAGTTGGGTCGTGATCTTGTCGAGATAGGCGTTCTGGTCGTAGAGACGGCGGTTGATCTCGTCGAGTTCGCGCTTGGTGACGACCTGGAAGGTCTCGGCCCAGCGGTTGAGGTTCGTTTCCCACATTTTGCGCACGTCGAGGCTCTGCTCGAGCGAGCGGGTCATCGTGTTGACGAACGTCTGCGACTTCGCGAACTCGTCCATCGCCTGCGCGATGCGGTTCTCCCAGAACGTCTGGACGTCGCGGCCGGCCTTGAGATACTCCTGAAACAGTGCTTCCATCGTCATTGCTCCTTTGTCGAATTCCGGGTGCGTATGAAAAGAGGATACCTGCATTGCGATATAAAGTCAAGAAATAATTTTGCAATGCACAAACATTATCGGGTGAATCGCCTTGAAATCTGAGAAAGACTGAAGCTGTGAAGCAAAAAAAAGCCGCCCGGGCGAATGCCCGGGCGGCTCTGGCGGACGGAAGTCAGGATTTTTTCGAGGAAGACGACCGTTTTGACGGCTTCGGCTTCGCCGGCCGCTCGGGGCGCAGCGCGGAAATTTCACCGCGGATCTCGCTGAACTGATCCTCCAGGTCGAGAAGTTTGGCTTCGATCCGCTGGAGATAGCACAACATGCGGTCGAGTTCGGACTTGGAAGGCATGTTGATCGAGGTCAGATACGACTCGATCTGGGTGCCGAGGTGCTTGCGGACGTCAAGGGACTGGGACATGACCTGGCTCATGGATTTGAGGAACTGCTCGTCCTTCGTCAGGCGCTCGAAGGTTTCGGTCATGGATTTTTCCCAGAGTTCCATCATGTTGCGGCCGAAATCAAACGGGTTCGTCACGGGGTTCGTCTCCTCTTCACGGATTGGAAGGCTTGTTGCGGGACAGCCACTCCATCGTATCTTTCCAGACGGTTTCGCGGATGGGGTGGGCGACGGTCAGGGTGAAATGGGTGGCTTCGTACTTCCGGTTCGTCACTTTCGAGTTGGTGAGGATGCCGGGATTCCGTTCGGCGCACTCCACCGAGACGACATGGTCATTCGTCGCATACAGGTTCAGCGTCGGGAACGTGATCTTCCGCAGGTCGACGGTTTTCCCGTCGATGCGCATGGCGTTCTGCGAGAGCAGGTTCTCCTGGTAGCAGTCGCGGATGATCTCGACGAACGTCTGGCCCGGGAACGGGACGTTGTCGGTCGCCCATCGGTCGAGGGCCTTGAAATTCTTCAAGTATGTATCATCCAATATATTTTCAAACAGGATGCGCGGCTTCGCGAACGTCGATCTTGCCTGCAGGTAGGGGAACGGGGCGTGCAGGATCTTTTCCGGCACACAGCCGAATGCGTCGGCGAGCTTCTTCGGATCGAACGAGTCCTTATTGGTCCAGAGCGTGAGAAGGCCGCCCTCGGTGAACTCGAGCGGCGTAGCGAGAAGAACCAGGTTTGCGTACTCGTCGGGATGCAGGGCGGCCATCATTGCCGCGCAGGTGCCGCCCAGGCAATATCCGAAAAGGGTGAGTTTCTTTCCGCCTTCGGCGCGGCGGACGCGGCGGACGGCGCGGAGGGCGACCCTCTCGAGGTAGTAGGCGAGGCCGTGCTGGGCGTTTTCCGGTCCGGGGATGCCCCAGTCGAGGAGGTAGACCTTGTATCCGGCCTTCGACAGGGCCTCGATGAAGCTGTGTCCCGGCTGGAGATCGAGAATATACCAGCGGTTGATGAAAGAGTACACCATGAAGATCGGCGGCGCGTCGAGGGGCTTGCCGAGAACCTCGTATTCGAACAGCCGGCAGGTGCCTTCGGTGTAGACCGTACGGCAGGGCGTCTGGGCCATGCCGAGGGCGGCGAGTTGCTGGTCGCTGGCCCGGTTGCCGACGGCGGCGGCGTGCTGAAGATACTCGACGAATTTCCGCGCCCGCGCAAGGTCCTCCTGAAGACGGGGGTCCTGGACGGGGGCTGCTCCCTGCTGTTTGCTCATGATAACGAAGCTCCTCCCTGGGATAGGCGGATCTGATATCCGGTGTGTGTCGGCCGATACCGGCCGGGAAAGTATAGGGGGCTCCCTCCGAGGGTGTCAAATCGGGAATGGCCGTGGTTGCAACGCCGGGAATGAAAAGCCGCCGGAACTGCCTGGGCAGACCGGCGGCCGTGGAGACGAGCGGGGGATTATTCGGCAGCCTTGGCCTTGGGGGCGGTCTGTTCGATCACCTGGCGCCAGACGTTCTCGAAGTGGTGCATGACGACGCGGGTGTTCTTCTGGTAGTCCTCATACGCCTTGTTGACCATCTCGATCTGCTTCTTGGCGGTTTCGTTGTAGGCTTCGCGCTGCATGTCGGCGATCTTGGTGACGTTCTCGGTGAGGGTCGTGTAGAACTTGAGGGAGTTCTCGAGACCTTCGCGGGAAAGGCGGATCATCTCGTCGCGGTCGAACAGGGGGGTGTTGGTGGTCGGGGTCATTGGTATTCTCCTTGATATTGTATTCAAAATAGAGAAGGCGTTTCGAATCGCCGTCTGTGTGAAACCGAACGTTACAGGGCGGCCTGGGGCTGGGACTGGAACTGGTCCGCGAGCTTCCGCCACTCTCTCTCGAAGCCACTCGTGATCGTGCGGCTGCTCTTCTGATACTCCTCGAAGGACTTGTTGACGAGGTCGATTTGACGGCGGGAAGCTTCGTTCATCGTGTCCTTCTGGATCTCGCCGAGTTTCAGGGCGTTCTCGGTCAGCGTCATGTAGAATCTCAGGGAGTTTTCCATCCCCTGTCTCGAGAGCCGGAGCACTTCGTCGCGGTCGAACAACGGGTTTGTCATTGGTCGGATCCTTTCGTGTCTTGTGTCTGCGGGTGGTCATCGGTCGGTCCCGGTCTGGGCTTGGCGGTCGATGGCGCGGTTGAAGAGCGATTCGCAGTGATTCCGGAGAATCCTGGCCGCCTTCAGCGACTCGTCGATGACTAGGTTGGAAATCTCGGCCTGGCGGCGATGGACTTCATTCACGGTCTCGACCTGCATCGAGGCGACCTTCTCGACGTTGTGCGAAAACTGGACGGCCAGACGCATCGAGGCGTCGAACAGGTGCGTGGAGAGATCGGCGAGATCCGTGAGCGGGGTCATGGTGCTGCGGAAGGCGTTCATGGTTTTGTTCTCCTGAAATTGTGCGGTGCAATTTCGTGCTTGTGTTGAATTGGTCTTACAGAAGCAAATATAGCATCGGTAAGAAATTGTGTCAAGCAAAATAATTTTGCAATGCAAAATATTTTTTCTGCCGCTCGTTCGCGGAGGTGCCAAGACGCGCCCGGAGCGACTCGTCGTCGGGGCGTCCGGGGTGAGCCGAAGAGGGCGAGGCACCCGTGGGAAATGTGTGGTCCGGGATGCGAGGGAAAAGAAACAGCCCGGGAGCTTCCGGGCTGTTTCTGAATGAAGCGGGAGGCCGCTACCTCTTGCGGCGGCGGACGGTCCCCGGTTTCTCGGCGTGCTTCAGGGCTTCGACCTCGCGGCGGAGTCGCTGGAGTTCCTCGCGAAGCGAATCATCCGCATGCGGGGCGGGCTGGGCGGGGGACTGAACCGGCTGGGCCGCCTGGCCGTGGGTGGGCTGCTGAGGCGGCGTTTGCGGTTGGGGAGCCTGTGGTTGAGGCTGCGGCTGCGGAGAAGCGCCGAAAAAACTTCCGAATGGCGACATGGTCGGAAAACTTCCGGGAAGCCAGGGATTCATCATCATCCCGGACATCAGGCGCCGCTGCTGGTCGAGATATCCCTGGAACGCCTGGGGAAGACCGTTGTAGAGGAAGTCGCGGACGACGTTGTCCTGCGCGCGGATCATCAGCGTGACGAGGTCGAGCGGGAGATAGTCGGGGCGGGATTTCAGCGTTTCCACGAGAACCTGCCCCATGGTGACCTGCGTGAGGTCTTCGCCGGTCTTGTGATCGAGGATCCGAATCCGCTCGCCGGCCTTGATGCGATCGGCGATCTCGCCGAGCGTGACATGGGTGTTTCGCGTCGCATCATAGATGCGGCGGTTCGGATACTTGCGGAGAATGGTTTCGCCCTGGCCTTCGCCGTGCTGTTTCTGTGTCATGCCGTGCCTCCGGTTCGTGGTGCGGAATGGACCGGTCGCGCTTCCCGTGCGGTCCTTCGAAAATTATAATGCATTGCGGCCGGAAGGTAAAGGCCCTTGTTGTCGCGCAAAAGCCGCGCTCACTCCCAGCGGCCGGGAATGGCGGTTCCGCAAAAAGCGCAGGCGCCGTTCCTGATATGCATTTCCCCGATCGAATACCCGAACCGCTCGACGACGCGCTTTTTGCAGCCCGGGCAGAAGGTGCTCTCTCCCTCGTGGCCGGGGATGTTTCCCAGGTAGACATACCGAAGGCCGGCCTGCATCGCCAGTTCCCGCAGTCGTTCGAGGGTGTCGGGCGGCGTCGGCGGAAGGCTGCGAAGACGGTAGGTGGGCATGAACCGTGAGAGGAACAGGCTGATGTCTGGGCCGGCGTGTTCCACGAGCCATCGGAACATGGCCGAGCAGGTCACGGGATCGTCGTTCAGCGTCGGAACGACGAGCGTGACGATATCGACGAGGGTCTTGCTCCCGGCCAATCGTTCGATCGTCGAAAGAACCGGCGCGAGAGTCCCTCCGCAGACGGAGCGGTAGAAACGTTCCGTGAACCCCTTGAGGTCGACTTTCATGACGTCGAGCCAGGGAAGGAGCTCCCTGAGAGGCTCGGGGTTGATATAGCCGCAGGAAATCATGATGTTCGCGAGGCCGGCCGCGCGGGCCGCTTTCGACGTGTCGAGCATGTACTCGTAGAAGATCGTCGGCTCGGTGTACGTGTAGGCGATGCTCCTGCACTTGTTGGCAAGCGCTTCCGCGACGACCCGCCCGGGAGGGAGATCGTAAAACTCGCACTCTTCCGGCCCGATCTGCGAGATCTGCCAGTTCTGGCAGTAGCGGCAGCCGAAGAGGCACCCGGCCGTCGCGATCGAGAAGGCTGTGCTGCCGGGCAGGAAATGAAAGACCGGCTTTTTTTCGATCGGATCGATCGCCGCCGAGCAGGGGCGGCCGTACACGAGAGTGCCGAGACGGTTTTCCAGGCTGATGCGCGCCCTGCAGAGACCTCGTTCGAACGGCTTCAGCGTGCAGAAACGGGGGCAGAGTTCGCAGCGGATCAGTCCGTTCGCGGTGCGCGACCAGTACATCGCATCACGCGGGGAGAAGCCGGCCGCTTCGAGGGCGCGCAGGTTCGCCTCGGCGGCGGCGCGGTCGTAGGTATGCCGGCCCGCCGGCCCTTCGGGCTGGGCCCGTTCCGGGGAAACGGCTTTCAGTCCGCTCCCGGCACGGCCGTCGAGGAGAAGTCCGCCGAGGCTGATTCCTGCCGCCGCGGTGCAGACGTCGATGAGAAACCGGCGCCTGTTCATGAGTCGCCGCCCGGACCGGGTTTCTCGGCTGGCCGGAGACGGGCCAGGCTCGTTTTGAACGTCTCGATGTCGGCAAACAGCGGGTTCAGAGGGCACAGTTTCCGGCAATAGAAGCGGGGAACCAGCGCCGCGCCTGCGAGAACCGAAACGGCGAGAAGCGTTCCCCACGCGCCGAGATTCCGGAAGAAGAGGGCCGAAAAGACTTCCGCCCGCTCCAGGGGGAGGTCTTCCGTCATCGGATACAGCAGGAGAACCGTCCAGAGGAGGGCACGACCAGGTCCGGGGCTGCATGAGCCGGGAGAAGCCGCGGGCGAGATCGAGTGAATGACGTCCTGGAGGCGGCCGCAGGGGCAGAGAAACCGGCAGTAGCCGCGCCTTGAGAGAAAGACGGCCGTCGCCGCGAGTGCCAGAATCAGGCCCGCCTGGAAGGACGCCGAACCGCCCGTCAGGAAGCGGAGATGCGAAAGGGAGACGAATGTCGGGGAAAGGAGACCGAGGGAAAAAACGACGAAGGTCGCCGCAAGGGCGTTTCCGATGAATCGCTGAAAACATGCCGCGAGGACGGCGATGAAGACGGCAACCAAGCTGGTCCGAACGCCTTTCCTGGAAGGAAGCGCGGACGCGGGTTCTCTCGGAAGGGGCCGACCGGAGGAGGCGTTCGCGACGGCAAACCCCTGACGAAGGGCCTGACACAGGGCTTCGACCGAGACGGTGGCGTGCGTCAGACCTTCGATGTCCTCACCCGGAACAAGGGGGTCATGGGCCGTTTTTCCGGCGAACTGTCCGAGAAACCAGTCTGAATCGATGCCGGCGACGAACGTCGGCGTTTCAGTATGCGAGAGGAGGCGCACGCCGGTGATGCGGCCTGCATCGTCGAAGCCGGCGACGAGATCGACGGGGCCAGCATAGCCTGCCGGGCGTGGAGCGAGAAACGCGCTGAAAACGGCGTGCCAGCGAACGGTTCCCGAGGCGTCGATCCCTTCAAGACGGCAAGGTCCGTGAGAAGCGGGGCGCAGAGAGAGACCGGACGGGCCGATGGACCGGGCGGCAGCTTCCCATGCCGCCGGAATGTCCCCGGCGGGACCGGGGCGATCTGACGGCGTTCTCGTCGTACGGGCGCCGTGGAGCCAGACGAGAGCCAGCAGGAGAACCGTCACTCCGGCAAAGACGTGATGTGTCTTCGCTCTCAAAATTCATCCTCGTTTCATCTCGTTCGGTGGTATAGTGAAACGGCTCCATGATACCTGTTTTCAAAGCGAACCTGAAATGAATTTTCCCGCCCTATCCGATATCTTCCGTCTTCTTCTCGACAATCTCACCAGCGCCGAATACGAGTTGCGCAAGGCGGCCCTCACGGCGGTGAGCAGATTGCGGGGGGAAACCGCCGCCGAGATTCTGTTCGAGCGCTTCAAAAGCGACAATCTCGATGATTACCTGACCTTCGCGCTCAGCAGAATGAGCGCCGACAAGGCGGCAAAACTCTTGCTTCAGGCTCTCCACGATACGCACGTCGAGACCAGGCTCGCCGCGGCCGACGCCCTGTCGCGGCTGAATGCCGACGAAGCGGTCCAGGTGCTCAGCGATGCGGTCGAGCAGTATCTCGCGGGGTCGGGCGGCGGTGCGGACGCCGTTCTGCTGAGCGAGGAAGCCATTTCCGGCGCCGTCCGGGCGCTCGGGAGACTCGGCACGCCCGTCTGCATGGCGTTGATGCGCAAGCTTCTTATGAAGGAAACGAATCCGCGTATCCGTGCAACGATTCTCGCGGCCATCGTTCCGCGAATGACCGACTCGTTGCTGACCCTTGTCGCGGGGTTTCTCAAAGACGAAGACCCCCGCGTCCGGGCGAATGCCGTCGAGGCCCTCCAGGCGCTGAAGAATCCATCCATCATCGCCGTTCTTCAGCCGTATCTCTACGATCCGCACCAGCGCGTGCGCGCGAACGCCATCAAGGCCGTCTGGCAATACGGTGACTTCGAGGTTTCCGCCACGCTCAAGGAAATGCTGGCCGACAAGGACAAGCGGCAGCGCGTGTCGGCTCTCTACGCCATCGGGGAAATCAGGCTCGCCGGCTTTCAGAAGCATGTCCTGGCGGCGCTCAGAGACCAGGACGCGGACATCCGACGAAATGCCCTCATTGCGATTCGGAAAATCTCCGTCGGAGCACAGGCCCCGATTCTCGCGACGCTGAAAGACAGCGTGCTTCCCCTGCTGGAGGACCAGGAGCCGGCGGTCAGACTCCAGGCCGTCACTGCGCTGGAAGCGACGATGGGCGGCGAAGCCTTCATGCCCCTGGTCAAGCGGCTTCTCATGGAAAAAGCCGCCGGGGTTCTCGCGCAGATCATCGATACGATCGGCCGGTTCAGAAAGCCCGAGACTCTCTCGATCATCGATTCCTATCTCGACAACTCCGAAGCGCAGGTTGCCATCGCCGCACTGAACGCCATCGGCGGAATAGAGCCAGAAATGGTGACGTCCGTCGTCCTCAAGTCGATCAGGCGAAGTATGAAGCATCCTGAAATCCGGGTTCGCAGGAAAACCGTCGAGACCCTGTGGAAACTTGGCGCCTTCGACGTCCTCAACGAGTTGTGCGTCGGGTTGCGTCACGAGCGCCAGGATATTCGGAAGATGTTTCTCCAGTGTTTCGGGGAGGTGTGCGCCGAAGTATCGCGATCAGGAGGCGAGCTTCTCACGACTTTCGAGCGTGAGTTGAAAGCGGCTATCGCCGAACATCAGAAAAGGCTCGAACAGAGTAAATCTTCTGCGGCCCAGGCAGATGCCCAGAACCTTTGGAACCTCGCGGCCGGGCACATCCGCTCCGGAAGGAACACCGAGGCGGCGGACGCTCTCGAACGCCTGCTGAAGATGGCCCCGAGGCATGTTCAGGCTTGGATGGCTCTTGGCGATTTGGCCCATCGTGGGGACGACCATGTGCGGGCCATCGACTGTTTCCGTTCGGCCTTGGCCCTGGAGCCCAACTTGCCGAAAGCCCTGTATGCCCTCGGTCAGATCCACCACGCAAGGGGGGAATGGAAGCAGGCGGCCGAGGCGCTTCATGCGACGATCCGGTTGTATCCGAAGCTGCCGCAGGCGTATCTACTGCTGGCCGAGGCTCTCGAAGAGCTTCAGCGGCCCCAGGACGCCTACAAGGCCCTGCTTCGCCTGGCGGACCTCGTGCCGGACAACCCCGCCGCCCTCCAACGACTGGCGCGGGCGGCGTTTTTCGTCGGGGATTCGACGAAAGCCGTTGCTGCCGCGAAAAAGGCGGCCGAACACGGGCAGATCGACCTGGCCTGCCATTTTATTATATCGTATGGTATGGCATTCGAGGGGAACGGCGGGGCCGCCTATCGCGACCTGGTGCTTCTCGTCTCGAAAATCCTCGCACACCCCTCGGGGAAGGGGACCGCGGAACTGTTGAAGCTGTGCCAGTGTGCCGCGAAGCTGTTTGCCATGCGTTCGGAAAATGCCTGAAAACGGTTTGCGAGGCGGGTGGCCGTGTATTATGATGGCATGACTATCTTGTCTGGTGGAGGGAAACCATGCCCCGGGCTTACATGCGGATTCACCGTGGAATCACCATCCTGCTCGTTCTCCTTGCGGCTCTTCTGATCCGCCCGGCCCTGGCGAGCAGGGAGTGTCCGGCGTGCGGAAAGTCGTTCGACGACGGGGTGAACTTCTGCCCGTTCGACGGGGGAAAACTCGAGCAGAGCCCTCGGGGCGAGCGGGGAACCCTCATCGTGCGCGTGACGCCGCCGGAAGCGACGATGCTGATCGACGGTCTTCCCCGCGGCACGGGGCCGGAACTCCGGTTCGAGATTCCCGCCGGAGAGCACCGCCTCGAGGCGGCAGCTCCCGGTTTCGCCTCCCAGAAGCTCAGCTTCAGCGTCGCATCCGGCCAGGAACAGCGACTGACGCTGGAACTCGCCCCTGTCACCCAGATGCCCGCTTCGACGCCGGCCGCGGCCCCCGCGAACGGCCGCCCCAGGGGGGAAATGGTCGAGGTCAAGGGCGGTGTCTACATGCTTGGCAACGAGCGCGGCAACCCGGACGAACGGCCTCTGCGGAAGATCAAGAGCCCGGGGTTCTGGATCGACAAATACGAAGTGACCTGCGCCGAATACCTCCGCTTCATCGATGCGATCAAACGTGAAGGACACAAGTGGTGCCATCCTTCCGAGCCCATGCAGAAAGATCATATACCATACCATACATATACCTGGGCGCTGCGGTTCAGCTGGCTCGGGGGGCGACCCCCGGCCGGAATGGAGGAGTGCCCGGTCGTCCTCGTCGACTGGTACGACGCCTGGGCGTATGCGAAGTGGGCCGGCAAACGACTCCCGACCGAAGACGAGTGGGAGATCGCGGCGGGCGGCGGTGACGGCCGCGAATACCCGTGGGGGAGCAGTTTTCGCGTCGAAAACGTGAATATAGGCGGGTATCCGGTGAAGGTGGGGAGCTTCCCGGACGGCGCCTCGCCGTGGGGGGCCCTCGACATGGCTGGCAACGTGGCCGAGTGGACGGTGACCGCCTACGAACCCGACGCCCGCGACGGCCGCGATTTCAACGGCCATTTCGGCCAGCCGATCATCCGCGGCGGCTCGTGGGACGATGAATCGAAAGGGTGCCGGGTCAGCGCCCGCGACGTGCATCGGACGCCCTTCTACCGCAGCACCACCGTCGGGTTCCGGTGCGTGCGCGATACGCCGCCTCCAGATGCGAAACCCTGACCACCCCGACCGGGCAGGACCGCGCGCGAAGAGAAAAACCTCCTCGGAACCGTGGCCGAACGGGCTGCGGGTGGGGTTCCATCTCTCGATCGCTTCTGGCCCTGAAACCCTATTCGAGCGGTACCGGGTCCGCGGATGCACGACGCTCCAGATATTCACGTCGAGCCCGAGAGTCTGGGAACTGCGCCCCTGGTCTGACGAGATGGTCGAACGGTTTCATGCCGCCCGCGCGGCCGCCGGTTCCCCGCCGTTGATCGTCCATGCGCGGTATCTCGCGAACCTCGCCTCCGCCAACCCCGATGTCCGGCGAAAATCCGTCGAGGTTCTGCGGTTCGAATACCGGATGGCGGCGCGGTGCGGGGCCGATTTCGTCGTCGTCCACATGGGCAGCAATCCCGATCGCGAGGACGGCTTGAGCCACATGAAAGCCGGACTCCATGCCGCTCTCGACGGAGTGGCGGCCGATTCGCCCCTGCTTCTGCTCGAGAACACCGCCGGGGAACGGAACGATCTCGGCGCCGACCTTGCCGAGATCGCCGGCGTTCGCGACGAGATGCCGTTCCCGACGGGCGTCTGCATCGACACCTGCCATGCGTTCCAGGCCGGCTACGATCTTCGCGAGGTGGCGGAACGCGACCGGCTCGAACGCGACGCAGCCCGCCTGTTCGGCCCCGACGGCGTCAGGGTGGTCCATCTGAACGACTCGATGAAGCCCTTCGGAGCGCATCACGACAGGCACGAGAACATCGGCGGCGGGGTGATCGGCGCAGAAAACCTCGCCGAACTCCTGCTGCGGCCGGGTTTCACCGGCCGCCCCGTCATCATGGAAACCCCCCAAGCCGGCAACGAAGACCCCGCCGATGACCTCAAAAACCTCGCCACCCTTCGCACGGCGTTGAAAGCCTGTGCGAAACGCGCCTTCCGCCCCAAAGACGCTCCGTTGGCATAAGGCTCTGGTTGAAGCAATCCATCCCCAGTTGAGGGGAGACCTGCGGTATCTTCGGATTGACTACTCGTCGCAAACGTACCACGACACTCATCCCGTATACTCGCATACTCGATGCCGTTCGTGCTGAGCTTGTCGAAGCACAAAAGCTCTCGCCCTTCGACAAGCTCAGGGCGAACGGCTGTGTCATGTCAGGTCGTATACGATATATTTCGAATGCGATAATTGTCGCCTCATATATGAGACGAGTATGATTCTCCGAACGGATCCCGCAACAGCAAGCACAGGCACAAAGGAAAAACGAACGCTTCCTTTGTGCCTGTGCCTGCTGTTGCGGCGAACCCGGGAACTCTTCAGCGCTTCGAGACGATTTCGAGGGTGTCTTCGGCGATGACGAGTTCTTCGTTCGTCGGGATGACGAGGTTGCGGACCTTCGCGTTCGGCGTCGCGATGTCGCCCTCGGCGCCGCGCCAGGTCTTGTCGTTCACGACCGGGTCGATCTCGATGCCGAGCCAGCCCAGTTCCTTGCAGACGATGCTGCGCACGATCGGGCTGTTCTCGCCGACGCCGGCTGTCCAGACGAGCGCATCGCAGCCGTTGAGCACCGCTATATATGCACCGATATATTTCTTGATGCGGTGCGAGTAAACGTCGAGCGCCAGGTTCGCGCGCTCGCTGCGGGTTGGCCACCCCTCCTCGAGGTCGCGCAGGTCGCTTGACTCGGCGCTGATGCCGAGCACGCCCGAGTGTTTGTTGAGCAGGTTGTCGACCTCGTGCGGGGTCAGTTCATACCGCTTCATGATGTGGAGCATGACCGCCGGGTCGATGTCGCCGGAGCGGGTTCCCATGATCAGGCCTTCCAGCGGCGTGTGGCCCATCGACGTCTCGACCGACTTGCCCTTGTCGATGGCGCACATCGAACAGCCGTTCCCGAGGTGGATGGTGATCAGCTTCAGTTCCTCGAGGGGGCGTTTGAGCAGTTCGGCGGCGCGGCGGGAGACGAACCGGTGGCTCGTGCCGTGGAAGCCGTATCGGCGGATGCGTTCCTTCTCGTAGAAGCTGTAGGGGATGCCGTACAGGAAGGCTTCCGGTTTCATCGTCTGATGGAACGCGGTGTCGAAGACGCCGACCTGCTTCAGGCTGGGCAGAATTTCAGAGACCGCTTCCACGCCCTTGAGGTTCGGCGGGTTGTGAAGCGGCGCGAAGACGATGCAGTCGCGGACGGCCTGGAGAACGTCGTCGGTCAGGAGTACGCTGCTGGCGAACTTGTCGCCGCCGTGGACGACGCGGTGTCCGACGGCTTCGATCTCGTTCAGCGACGTGACGACGCCGTTGTCGGCGCTGATCAGCAGGTCGAACACCTTCCGGATGCCGTCCTTGTGGTCGAGGATCTCGGTATTGATCGTGACCTTGGGGCCGTTGTCGCCCTTGCGGTGGACGATGTTCGAGCCGGCGATGCCGATGCGCTGCACGAGGCCCTTCGCCATGACGCTCTTGTCGGCCATGTCGAACAGCTGATACTTGAGGGAGGAGGAACCGCAGTTGAGTACAAGAATTTTCATTCGTTCGTCACCTCTGGGAAATGGCGCCGGGAGCGCTCAGTTCGCGAATGGACAGACCGCTGCCCTCGATGCGCCGGCCGTCGGGGCCGTAGCGGTAGAAGCCGCGGCCGCTTTTGATCCCGTAGAGGCCCGCGCGGACCATCTTGCGGATCAGCTTGCTGGGCAGATACGCGTTGTCATTGGTCTCGTGGTGCAAACTTTCCATCCAGGAAAGGAGGGAGTCGACGCCCATCTGGTCGGCGAGGGCGAAGGGGCCCATGTTGAGCCCGAAGCCGAGCTTCATCGCGTTGTCGATATCCGCGCAGCTGGCGATGCCTTCGTTGAGCACCTTTGCCGCCTGGTTCAGCATGGGCAGGAAGACGCGGGTCGTGACGAGGCCGGGATACTCGTAGACCTGGATGACGGTCTTGTCGAGCATCTTCGCGAAACGTTTCGCGTTCTCGAGAGCGGCGTCGCTGGTCTGTGTGCCGCGAGAGACTTCGACGACGGGGGTCTTGCGGACGGGATTGAGGAAGTGCATGCCGATCAGCCGCTCGGGGTGCTTCATGCCCGCCGCCGTGTCGGTGACGGTGATCGTCGCCGAATTCGTGATCAGGAGCGTCTCGACCGGGCAGATGGCGTCGAGCTTGGAAAACAACTGGCGTTTGCCTTCGAGCCCCTCCGGGATCGTTTCGATGACGTGGCTTGCTTTCGCCGCCTCCTTCAGATCCGTCGAGGTGCGGATGCGATTCAGAATCGACTTCTTCTCGCCCTCGGTAAGCCCCCAGCGGGCGATTTCGGAATCGAGCGCCTGCGTGATCCTGACCAGGCTGTCCTCGAGCTTGTCCGCCGCCTCATCGATCAGCACGACGTCGCAGCCGGACATCGCAACGGCCTGCGCCAGTCCCTGTCCGACAGGGCCGACGCCGAACACCACGACCAGTTTCTGACTCATCATTCTTCTCCTGATGCGAGTAACCACTGTCTAACGACAGCCGGGCTGTACCCCGGCAAAAGCGACTCAATGTACCAGCCCTTCGAAGAGAAGTCAAACATGGAAAAACACCGAAGGCTGACGGGCCTTCGGTGTCTGGACAAGGTTCGGGAAACGGGTCAGTCGTTGTGAATGCTCCGGAAGCGAGCTTTCACGGACTGGACCGCCTGCACCTGCCGCCCGGTGAGAATCGTGCGGTTCGGGTCGCGGAGAACGTTCGTGCCGCAGTGAATCTCGCCCATCGAGGCGTGATACGGCTCGTCGTCGATGAAATGAACGGTGTTCCCCTGGGCGCGGAACCGGGCCTCGATGATGCGGTCGAAGCTCGGGATGTGGCAGGCCGGCACCAGCAGATGGTTGCGCACGACGGTCAGGTTCACGACCCCGGGCAGGAAGGCGCAGCAGCCGGTCGGCCGGGTACCCCCGCGGCCTTCGTACAACGACGGCCAGGCCACTTCCGCGATGTCGCGGTCCGGGTCGTTCGCCGCAGCGCGGATGAACTGCTTCAACTCGCCGACGTTCTTTTCGATGATGTCGCCGATCGCCCGGTTCAGAGTGACGAAATCGCCCTCTGCCGTCCCTCGGCCGGCGTCGGGATCGTCGAGCCGTTCGTTGAGAACGCGCTTCACCCGGAGCAGGAACTCGCGGTCGGAGCGGTTCAGACGGTCGAGCTCGCCGTCCTCGATGTTGGTGAGAAGTTCGAGCGCGTAGACCGGATCGGCCTTGACGATTGAGTAGCCGCCGGGAGCGTGGGGGGTGGGAATGAAGGAAATATATTCATCGATATGCCCGACCGTCAGCCAGCGCGTGTCGGGGGTGGCGAGTCGGCCCGAATACCCGAGCTTCTCGAAGAAGGCTTTGCAGGAGGCGGTGATCGTGTTGCCGGCGACCATGATGTCGTCGAAGGGCGTCACTTCGAGGTTGCCGCCGTAATCTCCGTGCGACATCTGGGTCGCCGGATTCTTGAAATAGACGAGGTCCCACAGGGTGGCGAGAGCTCTCGGCAACCCGGCGAGGCCGCGCCCGCGATTGCTGTCGAAGACGGCCTGCACGCGCTTCCCGTCCGCCCAGGCGGAGCACAGTTCCATGCAGTCCTGCATCCAGATGTCGCTCGATTTGAAAGTCGGGTTGATCTCGACGTACCGGGCGGCATCCTCGGCGCCGATTCCGAGATCCTTCACGGGATCACCCCCGGACGTTACGATGTGCAGCTTCAGCCGGTCGTTCTCGGGCAGCCGGTCCTGCTCGTTGATCTGCTTGACAACCTTGAACAGGTCCTTCACGAACGGCCCGTTCCCATAGGTGTACACCACGAGCAGCTTCTGCGGAACATGATTGTTGTTCACCAGCTGGATCCGTTCGACCTTGTCCGCCGTCGGCGCCGCATCGGCAGCCGGCGCGACCAGGCAGGAAAACGCCGCAAGAGTGACCCCCAGGATCGTGCGCAGATTCATTCGTTCGTTCCTTTCCCGCGACGTGCATGGCACGGCGTCTTTGTTCTCACATACGTACAGTATACCTCGAATGAAGACGATGTGCATCGGTTCGTGTTCACGAGAATGGCCGTGATTCGCAGAGGCATTTCGCTGAAAAAAACCTGCTTTTCAAGATTTCATCTGCGAGATCTGCTTGGTCGGCGTCATCTGCGGATCGGATCTCAACGCAAAACACGCATACGGATGACACCATCTCCTCGTCTCATATGTTAGGCAACAGCTATCACGAGGAAAATAGAATTCTCCAGACCGACATGGCACGGTCGTTCGCCCTGAGCTTGTCGAAGGGCGAGTGCATTCGTGCTTCGACAAGCTCACCACGAACGGTATCGAGTATGCGGGTGATTGTGGTGGTACGTATGAGACGAGGAGATGAACCACGAGGTTGTGAAAACGATGCGCATGCCCTACGCCAGGAAATCCTGCAGGGAGGCGACGAACTCGTGGCGGCCGAGGGTTTCGAGAGCTTCCTTCAGGATCTGTCTCGCCCGTTCGCGGGAGATGCCCATGCGGCGGCCGATTTCGGCGAGGTTCGGGACCTCGTCGCGGAAACCGTAATACAGTTCGACGAGCTCGCGCTGGCGGTCCGGAAGGAGGGAGATTGCTTTTCGACATGCCTCCGATTTCGCCTGCTCGAGCGCGATTTCCTCAGGCGACAGCTGGCGCCGGTCGGCGAGGAAATACTCTGGGGCGGTTTCTCCGGTATCGTCATCGGACTTGTTTCCCGCCTCGAGCGAAACCGGTGTCTGCGTGATCCGGATGATCTCGAGGACTTTGTCCTCCTCGAGATCGAGGACCTGGGACAGCTCGCGCAGGGTCGGTGGACGGAGAAGTTCGGCCTCGAGCTCGCGCATGCTGCGCCGGATCTTGTGCGCGACCGCGAGCAGATGGTGCGGGACGCGCACGACCCGACCCTGTTCGCTGACCGCTTTCTGCATGTAATATCTGATCCAGTATGCGGCGTAGGTCGAGAATCTATAGCCAAGCGTATAATCGAACTTCGCGACGGCCTTGATCAGGCCGATGTTGCCTTCCTGGATGAGGTCCATGATGCTGAGCCCGCGGTTCGAATACCCGGCGGCGATGCGGGTAACCAGTTTCAGATTGGCCGTCAGCAGAAGCTCGTTTGCGTCACGGTCGCCGGCGATCCTGCGGGCCAGATCCTGCTCTTGCTGCCGCGTCAGGGGTTTTCGCGACAGCTCGTCGAGATACATCTCGACGAGCGTGTGGCGCTTGATCCGGTCGGCGCGCGCGATGTTCAGCCGCTTCTCGGCGAGGACGTCCTCGAACAGTTCCTCGCTGATGGTGCCGATTTCCCATCCCGTTCGGTAGTGGCATTCGTCGCAGCTCCGCTCGCCACAGGTGACGGCGAGTTTTGCCTCCATGCCGCGCGGCTCGAAAAACTTGAAGCACCGGATGATGCGTCGTTCTCGAACCGGGCAGCGCGGGTTCGGGCAAGGCAGCACTTCCCAGCAGAAGCGCATGCCAGGTTTGCCCGAGATTTCGGGAAGAGTCTCCGCCGTCTCTCCGGCAGATCGGGAGGGCTCCGGCGCCTCTTCCGGTTTGGCTGGCGGCAGGGGAGAGGGAATGACCGATTCGGGTTCGGGCGGCTGATCCGGTGGGAACAGGCTTTCCCCGATCAGCCCGATCTCCCAGCCCATCCGGTAATGGCAGGTCGAGCATGGGGCGTGGGGACAGTCGTCGACGCTTTCCGTGCCGTTCTCGCCGAACCACTGCCAGCATCGTTTGATCCGGTTTCGGCGGACGGGGCAGTCGGTCCGGTCGCAATGAAAGGCTTCGTAACAGTGCATCGCTCAGTTCATCCGGACGATGCGGGCCGGAAGACGCCGGCTCTCCGGGCGGTCAGGCGGGAACGGGCTTCGGGGCCGGCGCCGCGGGCGGGGTCTCCACGGGGAGGAGAGAGACGCCGCCCAGAATCAGGGCGGTTCCTGCGTATCCCGTGAGCGTCATCGTCTCGCCAAGCCATAGCCACCCGATGATGATTCCCGCGAGCGGTTGTATATTCAGCGTCACCGCCATGATACCCGCGGGCATGTCGATGAGAACGAGATTCCAGAGGGCGAATCCGAGGGCGGTGCAGATCAGACCGAGAAACAAAATGGCCAGCACGAGCCCGGGACTCCATTGTATCACATGGCCGGCGCCGATTTCCCAGGCCGCGAGAGGAAGCGTGAGGCCCGCGCCGATGAGGCTGCTGAGCGCCGTGGTCCACATCGCCCCGATCCGCCGCGACACCGGCTTGCTGATCACCGTGTACACCCCGCCCAGCGCCACCGAGAACAGGACGAGAATGTCGCCGAGCAGTTCCCCGGCGCCGACGATCTCCTTCCAGAGCGTCGCCGGGTCCTTGCCGCCCAGCAACAGCAGGAACGTGCCCGCCAGCGAGATCGCCAGCGCCGCCATCGTTCTCGGGTGAAGCCGCTCGGCGAGAAACATGCGCGCGAGAAGCACCAGGATGATGGGTTCGAGGGTGATCTCGATGGCGGCTTTCGTCGCGGTCGTGCGCTGGAGACCCCAGAAGTTCAGCAGGAACGCCAGCGTGATGCCGAGGGCGCCGACCAGCGTCACGCCGAGCCAGTCGCGCCGGGAGATGCGAGGGAGGGGACGCGGGGCGACCAGCAGCAGAACGAGACCGCCCAGCAGGAATCGCGACATGAGAAGCATGGCGGGGGGCATGAACAGGAGGGCCCATTTCGCCACGGCATACGAACCGCCCCAGACGAAGTTCATCGCCAGGAGCAGGAGGATTCCCGTGCGGCGCGACATGTCAGGCCGGGGTCGGATGGTGGCTCATCGCTTCCTCGGCCTCTTCCTCGGTCAGCTTGAGGAACACCGATTCGAGATCGGAAGTGTCGGAGCCGGACTGGATGCGCAGCGCCTCGAGCGTGCCGAGCGCGATCACGCTCCCGCGGTTGATGATCCCGATCCGCGAGCAGAGATCCTGCGCGACGGACAGCGTGTGCGTGGTGAGAAAGATCGTCTTGCCCTTCTTCACCTGCTCCTTGAAGATGTCCTTCACCAGTCTGACGCTCTTGGGATCGAGGCCGACCATCGGTTCGTCGACGATGATGATGTCGGGGTCGTGCAGGAACGCCGAGCACATCGCGACCTTCTGTTTCATGCCGTGAGAGAAGCTTTCGATCAGCTCGTTTCGCCATTCCCAGAGCTTGAACAGCTTCAGCAGCTCCTCGCTGCGCTGCTTCCACAGGTCATCGGTGAGAGTGTACAGGCCGGCGACGAACTCGAAATACTCGAGCGGCGTCAGCTTCTCGTAGAGATACGGCCGGTCGGGAATATATCCGATGCGCCGTTTCGCCGCGTCCGGGTCTTTCGCCACGTCGTGGCCGGAGATGCGCACCGAGCCGCAGGTGGGGATGATGATGCCCGTGATGATGCGGATCATCGTCGTCTTGCCGGCGCCGTTGGGGCCGAGAAAACCGAAAAATTCGCCGGGCATGATGTCGAGCGACGTCGGCTTCAGCGCCTCGAAATCGCCGTAATGCTTGCCGATGCCGGTCAGGGAGATGGCGGGTTCATTCTGGTTCATAGCGTTCGATTGTGTCCCGTGCCCGCATCAGCGGCACGATCGTCCAGAGCGCGCTGCAGAAGATCAGCAGAACGAAGGAAAGGAGGATGAGGAGCCGGCTTCCCGTGCCGGCGATCGGATAATAGCGATAGAAATACATCCTGAACATGGGGTAGGCCTCGAGCACGAGCAGGTTCATCACGTAGAGCGCGCAGCTGATCATGAAGACGAAACCGCCGAACGAGCCGGATATCTTGAGGGGGTTGTCGGCGTCGAACCGCGCGAAGACCGTGCCGAGTCCGATGGCGAGGCCCGTGATGACGATCGACATCATGAAGACGTTCAGGAAGCTGATCAGAAACAGATACGAGGTGGTGACGGCGAATATTCTGTTTGATATAAAACACAGCAGGAGGCCGAGCGCCATCATCGGCACGAGATACAGAATGAACTTGACCTGGAGGAGCCGCGACGCCGGAACGGGAGATGCCTTGACGGCCCAGAACGCCCGTCCCTCCATGCTGATCGAAGGGTAGACGAAGCGCATCGCGACGGCCGCCATGATGAAACCGATGAAGGGACCGTTGAAATAGACCATCGTATCGTTGATTTCCCCGGAATACAGCGAGGGAAGGTCTTTCAGCGGCAGAATCGTCAGGTTGTACCCGTAGACGAAGATGATCGCCGCCATCATGAAGATCTGGGAAAAGATCGCCGGATCGCGGAAGAACACCGTAATCTCCTTCTGCCCGATGACCCGGAACTCCGGCGAGGCGAACCTCAGGGGGATGATGAGCACCCGGCGCAGCCACTCGAGGCCCAGGACCTGGTTCTCGACGGCTTCGAGGGAGATCTGCCAGCTTCGCCGGTAGAACGAGCGTGCAAGGACGTGCATGATGAAGAGGCCGATTCCGAGCAGAGTCAGCAGGGGAAGCAACTGCCTGAGGCTGACGAGCGGATCGCCCTCGAACAGGGTCCGCGTCGCGGTGTGCATCCAGGCGCTCGGCCCGATCTTCGTGAGCGGGTTCTGAAGATTGAGAATGTAGTTCGAGACGCTGCCGAAATAGCTTGGGTTGAGCAGTTTCTCCGGTTCCATGTATCGGAAGAAAAATACCATCGCCGCCAGCACCATCACCGAGAGAAACTGGAACACCTTGCGCATCTGCCTGATCGGGAACAGCGTCGCCAGCGAGAGCGCGAGAAGCCCCCCGACCAGGTTGGGCGCGAGAAGAAAGAAAAAGATATATAACGGGTAGATCAGATACGCCCAGAGGGGCGCCTGGGCGGCGGTGGCGAACGCCAGGAAGACGGGAAGGAAAAACGCCGCGGCCATCCAACTGCTTTCCCCCACCATCAGGACGAACCGGGACCAGAAGATGCGGGCGGAGGGGATCGGCGACGACATCAACAACCGGATCTCGTCGTCGAGATAGAACGAGGAGAACGCGGCGATGACGCTGCTGAAGACGATCATGATGAACAGCGCGAGATACAGCATCTCGAGCAGTTTCGACACCAGCAGGCCGCCGATCATCGGGCCGATGACCGCCCCCAGCATCGGGGCCTTCGAAACATAGGCGAGAAATTTATATAATGCAAAATAAATAATGAACGCCGTGAAGACGCCGCCGCCGGCGAGAAGGGCGGCGAACCTGGCGCCCCGTTTCCGGACGCTCTGGACGAACGCCCGATAGGTCGGGAAAAGGAGGGAGTTCGGATTCATCGACGACGCGTCACCAGGGCAGGGGGTGCCAATCGGGATCCGGCTGGGGGGGAATCGCGAACCGGAGCTCGCTAGACGTTCCCGCGGATTTCAGGAGCCCGAGCCGGAGACCGCGCTCGGCTGGGTCGTCGCCCTGCGCGGACTCTGGACAGACGAGGGCGTGAAGCGCCCGGAGGGCTTCCGGCCGGAAGGAGTCGGGCAGACAGGTGCGGCCGATGACGGCGGTGCGCGCCTGCCATCGGAGCCCGGCCGTGATCTCCCGGATCGCGCGGGCGTGGTCGAACGCCATCTTCGGAGGGTCGAAGAGCGGGAACCAGGAAGCTTCGTCGGCGTCGTCGGAGCCGCGCGGGGAGAGGTCGGCCCCCGAAACGAGCGCCCCGTAGACGAGGGTGATGCACCGCGCGCGCGGGTCGCGGCCCGGCTCGCCGCAGGCGAACAGGGGCGCGAGAGGAATTCCGGAAATGCCCGTCTCCTCCTGCAGTTCGCGGGCCGCTCCCGTCAGGGGCGACTCGTCCATCTCGAGAAAGCCGCCCGGCAGGGCGAGACAGCCGGTGAACGGCTCGTGCCCGCGCCTGATCAGCAGGATCTCGATGCGTGTGAAAGCGAGGTCGGGGCGGAGAACGACGGCGTCGACCGTGACCGTCGGCCGTGGATACTCATACGTGAATGTCATGGCGGTTTTCAGACGTCCAGTGTGATGAGAAAATTATCGATGGCTCGCTGGTCGAACAGACCGGCAAGCCGTTCGGCGCCGAACTCGAGGGTGGGAACGGTTCTGATGCGGGCGTGACCCCAGAGCAGCGAGTCTTCTTCGACTTTTTTGAGGGTTTCGGGATCCTTCAGGGCGTTCAAAAGCGGCAGTGTGTCGATTCCGTTCAACTGAAGGTGCTCCACGAGCGCTTTTGAAGTGGAGATGTCGACGCTGTCCCGAAAAAACACCTTGAAAACGCCCGACACGTAATCCGTCAGGCCGAATCCTTCATACAGGCTGAGCCCGCGCAGCGCAACCTGGGACGACGACGGGGACGGCGGCTTGTTGATGACGATACCGAGTTTGTGGCCGATGGCGTGAAGTTCCGACCAACGGGCATCGCTCCAGAACTCACGCCCCAGCAGCCCGGGATTTCCCGGCGGGTTGGCCCCGATACCGACCAGTTTCACCTGGAACGGCTGCTCGCGCCGTTTTCTCTCCAGCAGCTCCCAGCCGAGATAGGAATAGGGACACGTGAAATCGAAATAGAAAGTCAGCGCATCACCCGCCACCGCCACACTCCTCCAGCCATCGGCAACACTCGGAATCGGCGACCGGAATCCCCGTTCGCCGTCATGAGTCTATCACAGGAAAATCGAACGAAACGCACCTTTTTGGCAGGACGCGGCCATCAGTTGCCGCCGCCTGCCCCGACCTCGACATGCTTCTTCGTGCCGCTGAACGCGTGAAAATACACGTCGACCGCCGTATTATACCCGTTCGTGAAGCCCCGGAAGCCCTCTTTCAGCTTCTCGTTGGCGTCCACCCCGAAGATCTTCACGCGGGGAAGCTGGTCGAACACCTTCGTCAGGTTCTCCTTGATCTTTGCGCCGTCGTCGGTATCGTCTGAATCGCCCCCGTCATCTCCGCTGCCGCCCATGTTCTCGAGCGCTTCGGCGGACTTTTCCTGTAGTTCTCCGATCTTGTCGTAGTATTCCTTCGCCTTTCCCAGATTGTCCTGGAACTCGGCCAGCGTGGCCCCGATCTTCAGCGCGAGCGCCTTCGCCTCGGTGAAAATCTGGCCTTTCTCCTGGGTTTTGAGGGCGATGCTTCCCACCGACCAGACCGACATGTTGATCCCGATCCAGGTGCCTTTCACGAACTCGCGCGTGTCTTCACCCAGCGATGTGGTCAGCATCGAAAATTCGGCGGTCCCGCCGTGCAGGCCGTTGTCCAGCACGGACAGCGTCTCGAAAGTGACCGGATCGACCTCCAGCCATGCGAGACGCTCCTTGCCCGCGATCGTTGCCGGCTTCGACAGGAAAAACAGAATCTTTTTGTTTTCCTTCACCGCCTTGAGCAACCCGGCCGGGAATGTGCCCGCCTTCTCCAGCTGCTTGAGCAGACCGCTGCGGTCCGGCCCGACCGCGATGGCGAGAATCTCCGCGTCTTTCGGGGCGTTCCGCCACACGTCGAGATACCCCATTCTGCTTCCTTCCGGCAGAAGCTGAGACTCCAGGCTCGACTGGAAGAGGCCGTTCAGCAGGAAATACGTTTTCCGCAACTCGTCGGCACCCGCGTGAATCTCGTTGAACGGCTGGAGAAGATCGATCGACGTGGACACCTGGCCCGCTCCGTCTCGCTCCGAAACCACGACGATGCAGCGCGGCTTCCTGATGCGGCCCAGGACCAGCCCGGCCGGAACGAGGCCCGTGTCGAAGGCCGTCTGGCCGGCGATGAGTCGGTACAGGATCTGCCGGTTGTGCCATCGCACCGCGGTGAACGGTTCCGGCTGCTTCACGCCGGCATACGCGGCCTTGAACGCCTCGGACAAGGCTGACGCCGCCTTCGCGGGAAGGTCGGGGAGGTTGATCCCGAGGGTGATCAGGAACCTCTCGGGCTTCCGCTCCCCGGCCAGGTCGATCGTGTGGATGCAAGGCCGGTCGAGGCCGCCGATCTCGACCCGGATCGCCGTGATCCGCCCGACATGCTCCAGCATTTTCTCCCCGGTCATGACGCCTTCCGGTGTCGTCAGGACCGCCCCGTATGCGGTTTTCCCGCCTGCCGTGACGGGCGCGAACGCGAGATCGACCGCGTCGCGGCTCAGAGTGTCGAGTCGCAGCGAGGTCTGCAGCATGCGCAGTTCGGTCGCTTTCTTGCCGCCGCCCCCGCCCAGGGCCGACCCGGCATCGCCCGCGGCAGCGTTGACAGAGCCGTCGGACGATGGTTCGTAGACCGCCGTGACGGTGATGACGGCCGAACGGCCGGAGGACGCGGAGCTGACCTTCGCGGCGTCCTTCGGCGGATACACGAAGCCCGAGAGCTCGGCGATGTCACGCATAAACGGGACGACGAACGTTTTGCGGCCGTTCGCGCCGTCGTCATACGAGATGCCGATCGGCACGGATTTTTCCTTCTTCACGTCGAAGCCGAAATACTCGGACAGGGCCTGTGCGCCGGCGTCTGTGAACTCCAACGGCTCGAGGCGCGGCGACAGCCCGAGCTTCGCCAGGAGCGCCACCGCGAGGTTGGCGGTCGCGCCGATGTCGCCGAATCCCTGCGTGACCACGCTTTCCGGGCTTGCGTCAAAGGCGGTCACCCGGTCACCGTTTGCGTTTTTCGGGATGCAGGTGATCGCCGACAACAGATCCAGAACCTGCTGCACGTTCGTTATGTCGCCCATGGCGCGCAGTCCGAATGTGCCGATCGGCGGGACGATCGGCCCGTCGAAGCCGTCGTTCGTCTCGAGTCTGATCACGGGGGTGGAACGCCGCTTTCCGTCCAGTGTCGCGTAGGTCTGGACCGCCGCGTTGACGGCGTCATCGAGAAGGCGGGTGAATGGAATCTCCCGGTCCGGCACGGCGACCCGATAGGCGATCAGCTCGGGAGACGCGAACGCGCCCCGGCTGACGGGAACCTGGATCTTGTCGTTGAAGGGGGACTGGAGGCTCCAGTTCGCGAGATCCGTGCCCGGATCGTCGAAGATCACGACGGCACGCCGATCCTGCCCTTCGAAGACGCCGAACCGGTTGCCGATGCCGAACACCAGCCTGTCGTTGGCCCGCGAGGGGGGCAGAAGGTCCTTGCGGGACGCGCCGCCCCCGCCCAGCCCGATGCGGCCGGCGACGGCCTTGGGATCGGCCTTGTACGACCTGCTGACCAGGGCGAAATACTGCTGCGGAATCACCGTGCCGGCGTTCCCCGGCTTGTCGGCGAAGGTTGCGTCGAGCAGGACGCAGCCCTTGAGGATCGTCTTCGTATCGCCCGTTTCATCCGTGACGGTCACTCCGGTCGGAACCTGCGTGAGCTGGTTGATCCTGACCGTGAAGAGATCCCCGTCGAACTCGGCGATGGGGGCGGGGGCCCCGTAGGGTTTCCCGTTCGTGACGGGGATGACGGCGCTTCCGCTGGCAAGATCGAAATACAATTCCGATTGATATGGATCGAGCGCGGCGGGGATTTCGTAGGACAGCCGGATCGGGTTGTTCGATGAGGGGGCCAACAGGACGGGATCCCGGAACCCGAGCGGCATGAACCCCGTGACGTCGCTGAGGCCGGCCATCAGGTCTCCCGCGGCGGTGGGATATCGCAGCAGGATTCGCCGGGCCGGATCGATGTTCAGCAAGGCCTGCACCCGCGACTCGAATGAGCCTTCGATCACCCGGAACCGCGCCCCGTGCTCCGTCTCGAATCGGTCGAGCTTCGATTCGAGCCCCGTTGCCGTCACGACGAGTTTGAACGTATCGGAAAGATCTGCCGGCCGGGCGGTCGGCAATTTTTCCAGTTCGAGCCATTTGTCCGGCAGTGCGCCCGCGATCGGCATCTGGATGTGTCCGTATTCCGTGTCGTAGAAATGAAGAGACTGCTGCGTGAATCCGTCGTTCTGCGCCGGCACCTGGAAGATCAAAGCCCCTGCCGCTGTCCCGCCCGCCGGGATCTCGATCGACGGGTCGCCGTGCCGGGTAACGGGCGTTTCGACGAGCCATGTCGCCTTCGAAGCTGGATACAGGCCCTTCGCGCCGAGGCCGAGATAAAAGTGTTTGAATATACTTGGAATGATATATGGCGTGTTCTTCTCGGTCCGGTTTCGGAGTTCGATCTCGAAGGCGACGAACTGGAACCCGTTTCTTCGCGCGTCGAGACCCTTCAGCCTGTCGAAATAGGCGGCCCGTTTGACCGTCATCTCCATGGCTTTGTTGCTCGTCGTTCGGCCGATCTCCGTCCGGGCGCAGATTGAGGTGCCGGTCCCCTCGAGGGGTGCGCCGCCGACGGTGTGTGCGGTGGGCGCGTCGTGCAGAAGAGCCTTCTCGCCGGTGGCGATTTCCACCGCGTCGGGCTCCATCGGCGTGCCGGCCTTCGCCGGGGGCGTGAAGGTCGCCTGGTCCTGGGCCTTGTATCGGAGCGTTTCGCCCCGGGCTGTGGTGTACGATATCTCGATCGCGATCGGGACGAGTTTCGACTCGACGGGTTTCTCGAGACGTTCCAGCAGGGCGGTCAGCTTCTTCGCGATCTCGTCCGTCGATTCGCTGATGACGTATTCGCCGTCCGTCGCCTTCGCCGCATCGGCGAACACCGTCTCTTTCGCCGGCGTCGAGATGCCCATGCCGATCCAGAGAACGAAGATCCCCTTTTCCCTGATGCGTGC
>DAOSOK010000003.1:0-76560 GCA_035373905.1 Candidatus Ozemobacteraceae bacterium
CCCTGTGCCATCCCAACCCGCTGCTGGCGCCATTGCATATCATGGGTGATATTTCACGCACCGTCGCGCTGGCGATCCGCCTGTTCGGCAATGTGATGAGCGAGAATTTCGTCGGCGGCCTCTTGATCTCGCTGGTGCCGTTTTTCGTCCCCGTCGTCATGAAACTGTTCGGCCTGCTGACCGGGTTCGTGCAGGCCTGCATCTTCTCCCTGCTGGCCGCGGTGTTTCTCGCCGCGGCGACCGCGGAGGAAGAACCCGAAAGCTGAAAGGAGTCTCGACATGGAACCGTTGACCCTGATCGCCATAACCTCGATGATCGCGGCGGGCGCCCTGATGTTCCTCGGCACGGTGGCCCCCGCCTTTTGCGAAATGAAAGCCATTCTTGCGGCGCTGGAAGCCCTGACAAAACAGCCGGACGAAGCCGGCCCGATCACCCGCACCTTGTTCGTCGGCCTCGCGATGATCGAATCGATGGCGATCTACTGTTTCGTCATCGCAATGATCCTCCTCCTGGCGAACCCCTTCTGGAACCACTTCATCACGAAAGCGGCCCACTGACCATGCATATCGACTGGTTCACGTTCGTGGCGCAGATCGTGAATTTCTTCGTCCTGGTCTGGATCCTCAAATATGCCCTGTATCAACCGATTCTCGACGCTCTCGAAACGCGCCGACGGACGGTCGAGGCCGCCGTTTCCGACGCTGCCGCGGCCCGGGAAGCTGCTGACCGTGACCGGAAGGCGCTTTCCGAGGAACGGGACGCCTATGAGCACCAGAAAGCCGCCATGCAGCGGCAGCTCACGGAAGAGCTCGAAGCGGAGCGTGTGCGGCGGCTCGAAGAGGCGCGGCGCGAACTCGAGGAGATGAGCACCGGCTGGAAACGCCGGATCGAAGCGGAGAAAGAGACGGCCGGCCGCCTGCTCGCGGACCTGGCAGGGACGGAACTGATGAACGCCGCGCGCAAGATGATGCACGATCTCAGCGACTCGGACCTCGACGAGGCGATGGCGCGGGCGTTTCTCCGGAGATGGCGCGAGACGCCCGCCGGCGAGCGGGGACACCGTAAGGAACTGATCGACGCGTGCAGAACCCCGATCGTCATCCGGACATCGTCTTCCCTGCCCGCCGGGCTTCGAGATGATATAGCGCATACGATTCTTCAGGATGCCGAACGGCCCGACGGGAAGAACCCGGCCGTCGCGTTCACGTGGGAAACGGCCCCCGACCTGATCGGCGGCATCGAGGTGCATATCGGCGACAGGCGCATCGCCTGGACATTCTCGGACTACCTGGCGATGCTCGAAGAGCGCATCCACGAACTTCTCCAGGAACGCACGGCATGAAGCGACGCCCCGTTGCCGAGGAGATGCGGCCGATCTTCGAGCGCACCGTGACCGCCCTCGAAAAAGCCGAAAAGCTCGTGTCAGGCAGTCTGGCAGACCGCGAATCACCTCCGCCGGTTCGTCCCGACAGCGAGCTGGGCCCGATCTTCAGTCGCACGGTGACGGCCCTCACGAAAGCGAAAGAGCGGGTTTCCGGCAGTCTCGCCGTCGTCGAAACCGGCCGGCTCGAGAGCGTCTCGTCCGGCGTCGCCGTGGTGCACGGCCTTCCCGACGTGAAGCTCGACGAACTCGTGCGCTTCGGAAACGGATCGGCAGGCGTCGCCGTCAACCTCGAACCGGACCGCGTCGGCTGCATCCTGCTCGAAGAGGCCGCCGGGATCTCGGCCGGCTCGTCGGTCAGACGCCTCGACCGCGTGATGGACGTGCCCGTCGGGGACGGCCTTCTCGGAAGGATCATGACGCCCCTCGGCAGGCCGCTCGACGGCCGCGGTCCCCTTCTCTTCACCGAGCGCCTCCCCATCGAGCGGCGGGCGCCGGAGATCGCCGACCGCGAACCGGTCACCGTGCCCCTTCAGACCGGCATCAAAGTGATCGACGCGCTGATCCCGATTGGCCGAGGCCAGCGCCAGTTGATCCTCGGCGACCGGCAGACGGGCAAGACGTCGATCGCCCTCGCCGCGATGATGAACCAGCGGGACAGCGGGGTGATCTGCGTCTACTGCGCCATCGGCCAGCGCGGCGCGAGCGTCGCGAAGGCGATCGAGGACCTGCGCTCGTCGGGCTCGATGGAACACTCGATCGTCGTCGTGGCCGAGCCGGCAGGCGGTCCCGGGCTTCAATATATCGCCCCGTATGCGGCGACAAGCATCGCCGAATGGTTCATGGAGCGCGGCCGCGACGCGCTCGTCGTCTACGACGATCTAGGCTGCCACGCGCGCGCCTGGCGCGAGATTTCGCTTCTCCTGCGACGACCGCCGGGCAGGGAGGCGTTTCCCGGCGACGTGTTCTACCTTCACTCGCGCCTGCTCGAGCGCTCCACGCACCTCAGCCGGAAGCGCGGCGGCGGCTCGTTGACGGCGCTGCCGATCGTCGAAACCGAGGCGCAAAATATCTCAGCATATATACCGACAAATCTCATTTCCATCACGGACGGGCAGATATACCTGTCGCCGCTCCTGTTTCAGAAGGGGACGCTGCCGGCCGTCGACATCGGCCGCTCTGTCTCGCGCGTCGGCGGGAAGGCCCAGCTGCCCGCCTACCACGCGGCGGCGGCGGAAGTGAAACTGCGATTTTCCCAGTTCGAGGAACTGGAGATGTTCGCGAGATTCGGCACGCGACTCGATGAACCGACCCGACGAACGATCGAGCACGGCCGTCGGATACGGGAATGCCTGAAGCAAGGGCCGACCGAGCGGCTCGACGTTCTCCGGCAGATCCTGCTGCTGCTCGCTCTGACGCGCGGCCTGCTCGAGGACCAGCCGCCTGACCGCCTGCGGGAGGTTCAGCAAGCCTTGTGCGAAGCCGCGTCGGCGATACCCGGCGAGATCCGCGAGCGAATCCTGCGCCGTGAAACGCTGAGCGGGGAAGACGAAGCCGCGCTTCTCGCCATTGCCGGAAACGCTCTGCCCGCGCGAAAAACGGCCGCATGAGCCGGACGATCGCCGACATCCGGCGCCACATCCAGAGCGCCGAAGGGCTGAAATCCGTCGTGAAGACGATGAAGACGCTCGCCATGGTGAGCATCGGGCCGTATGAGCGGGCCATGCCTTTCCTCGACGAGTACGAGACGTCCGTGGAAACGGGGTTCCGGGCCCTTCTCTGGAACGCGGATGCCGCCGTCCTGGAGCGGCTCTGCGAACCCGCCCCGGGCCCGACCGGCGCCATCGTGTTCGGCACCGATCACGGCATGGCGGCCGATTTCAACGAGACGCTCGCCAGCTTCGTCGCGAAGACTCTCCGCAGCCACGCTGACGGCTGCCACATCTGGCCCGTCGGGGAACTGCTCGCGGGGCGGCTTGAAGGCTCTGGCCTGCCGATGTCGGCGCCCGTCAAGGCCCCCGAATCCGTCGACGGCATTCCCGGCCTGCTGAGCTGTCTGCTGTATGACGTCGACCGCAGAAGGGCCCGCGAGGGACTCGGCCGTATCGTGGTTTTCCACCAGGTCCCCATCTGGGGCGCGGGTTGCGAACCGGCATCGAGCGCCCTTCTCCCGCTCGACCGCGCATGGCTTGACGGCATCGTGGCCCGGGCATGGCCGTCCCGAAGGCTTCCCGAGCCGATCGACGCGTTCCTGCCGACCGTCGAGGCCCTGCTGCGCGAGCACCTGTTCGCGAGCCTGTTTCGGGCCTGCGTCAGCTCCGCCGCCGCCGAGCACGCCGTCCGGCTCGCTTCGATGCAGCGCGCCGAACGCAACATCAACGACCTCCTCGATGCGCTCGGCCGGGAGTACAACGAACAGCGCCAGACCCTCATCTCTGAGGAACTGTTCGACGTGATCGCGGGCTTCGAGGTCCTCAAGACCAGCGATCGCCCCTGTTGAACGTCAAGACCGGGACGTTTATCATCCCGGGAAAGCGACATCCATTTCTCTCCAGAAAATCCTTCCGCCCGGAGGCAGACACATGGTTTTCCGTAACGCCCGCCCCCTGAGACTCGCGCTCGTCCTCGCATGCTCCATCTTCGTGTCGCAGGCGGTGTTTGCCGCGTCCGCATCGGTCTTCGAGTTCCCGGAGGGCGCCGGCGAGGGCGAGTTCGGAGTTTCCGCCCGCCTCGCGTCCGAAGGACCGGTCGTCGGGCCGGTTTCCCTTCAGCCCATACCCGATGGAATCGCGGTTCTCGACGGCATCAATTCACGTATCGTGAAACTCGACGCCGCTGGAAAACCGGTGGGGAGCGTCATTCTGCCGAAGGGCTCCTACACCGATCTGGCGGCAACGTCCGACGGTAAACTCTGGACGATCGAGACCGATGCCCGGGCGGTCTGCTGCGCGCTTGGCGACACCGCCGAGGTGCAGTTCCGGCTGCCGTCCGAAGACGGTTTTCCGAAGCAGATCGACGGTCTCGTCGCCCTTCCCGAGGCTCTCGTCGTCGCCGATTACGCGACGGCCAAACTGTACTGGTTCGGGTTCGACGGAACGCCGATCAAAACGGTGCCGTGGCCGACCGCCCTCGGCATCGCCGCCGGTCCCGACGCGAGCCTCTGCTTCCTTGCGCTCGGAGACGACGATCTCTATGATCGGTTCGTGCGCATCGACGGAACAGGCGCCTCGTCTGAAACGGTGATTCGGGGAACGGCCCTCGACGGCGCCCGGCTTCTCGGCTTTCTTCCCGACGGGCGTGCCGCCGCCTGCGGCTATGTGTCACGGGAACCCCTTGCACGGCAGGTGTTCGCGATCGAAGCGGACGGAAATACCACGCCTCTCGAAACGATCCCGACCCCCGGCGGCCTCCTGTTCTCGAACCGCATCGGGATCGTCAGCAACGGCGCGGTGTGGCTGAACCTCTCGCCGCTCGCCGCGCCGAAGGTCGTTTTCTCCCGATACGACCTGATTCCCTGACACCCGTTCGCATTTCGGACCTGTAGGGGCGGTTCGCGAACCGCCCCTATACCTGTTTTCGGGGGGATTTCCCATGGAGGTGTGACGAGAGAAAAAAATATTCTTCAGGATCGGCGCGCTCATGCCGATGAAAATAGAGCGACAGCGTTTTTCCTCCGCTCAGCCCCGACAGGGACGTCGGAAACGCGGAGGAGCCGGAAAACCGGCAGGGTCGCAGGATACCAAAGCAAGGAGCGCGCCCCGTGTGGAATAAACTCAGAGCTCGACACTATTCGATTCTCGTCCTGCTCTCGATCGTCTCCCTGGAAACCTCCGCCATCGCCATCGACCGGTATCTGAGCAAGGGGGACGACGCCGCCTTCGAGGTCGAAGGCCGCTTCCGCAACAATGCCTTCGTGACGCGTTTCCAGCAGGCCGATGCCCAGCACGGCGCGATTCCCGCCACTCTGTCCCAGGTGGCCCAGGCCGCCCAGGCGGCGGACATCCGTCTTGCGGCTTCGAAGTCGGTCGCCTCCCAGCGCAACGTCACCTTCGGCGTGAAGCCGGCGGGCAACGAACTGGCTCCGGCGAGCAAGGCGCTTCCCGACTGCGACACCTGGATCAGTTACGCGGTCAAGAAGGGCGACTCCCTCAAGGCCATCGCCGACATGTTCGGCACGAAGGCCGCCACCCTCGCGCAGGCAAACGGCCTCAACACATCCTCCATCAAGGCCGGCCAAACGATCAGGATCCCGGCCCCCGACAACCGCATCGTCTACACTGTCCGCGCCGGCGACTCCCTGAACAAGATCGCAAGCCGCTTCGGAACGTCGATTCCCGGCCTGATCCGCGAGAACAATCTGAAGAGCCACGTCCTGATCGAGGACCAGAAGATCTACATCCCGATCCAGAAAAAGACGCAGGACCTCACGATCGCGAAAAGCGGCGACGTCCAGACCGTCATCGCCCCGCCGCTGATCAAGATCGAGAAGGAAGCCGCGAAGATCGCGAAGATCGACGGCCCCACCCTCCAGATCGCCGCGGCAACCCCCGACAAACCGAGCGTCACCATCACCCAGCATGATGCGACGTCGAAGCCCGCTCCGGTCGCGGCTCAGCCGACCGTCGCCGCAGCCCCGAAAGCCGTAGCTCCGGCTCCGGCCCCGACCCCGGTGGCTGCATCGCTGGTCAAACCCGTCGTCGCCATGGCCCCGGCGGTGAAGCCGCAGCCCGCTCCCGCGCAGGCCCCCGTCCAGATCACGCAGGCCCCCCAGCCCGCTCCTCAGGCAGCTGCGCCCGCCGTCGATGCCGACACCCGCATCGTCCAGCACACCGTGAAGAACGGCGAGAATCTCGCGACGATCGCCCGCCAGTACAAGACCTCCATCGGAAACATCCTGGCCCACAACAAGCTGTCCAACTCGGCTCTCAAAACCGGACAGCAGGTCTGCGTGCCGGTCGACAAAAAATACTACCGCGTCATGCAGGTCACTTCCCGCAAGGCGGACGTCAGCACCCGGATGGTCATGCCGGTCCGAGGCAGCCTGTCGGATTCCTACGGCTGGCGCAAGCACCCGGTGTATCGCAAGCGCCTGTTCCACGCCGGCATCGACATCTCTGCCCCCCGCGGCACCCAGATCTCCGCCGCCATGCCCGGGACCGTCGTGTACGCCGGCTGGCTTTCGGGATACGGCAAACTCGTCGTGATCCGCCATGCGAACGGCCTCTCGACCCGCTACGGCCACTGCAGCAAGATCAGCGTCCGCAAGGGCCAGACGGTCAAGGCCGGCCAGGCGATCGCCAACGTCGGCGCGACGGGAGTCGCCACCGGCAATCATCTGCACTTCGAGGTTCGCCGCAACGGTCGCACGGTCAATCCGTCGCCGCTGCTGTTCGGCCGCTGATTCAAGGAGGGCTTCCGCCGCTCGAACCGACATGCAACGCCCACCGCCGACACAGCCGGGCATCACGCCCCCGAGAAACCCCTTCATCGCCAGAGGACTCCTGGGAGCCCTGGCGGTGTCGCTCTTTTTCCTCGGCTCCGGCTTTTCGGGAAACGGCGTGCAGACCTCGCGGCGCGACGATACCCTGATCAAGCAACCCCTGTCGGGACCTTCCGTTCTGCCGGGCGTGTTCACGAATTTCAACCCCCGCAACATCCCGGAACTGCAGCAGATGCGCACCATTCCGGAAACCGGACCCGACGTTCTTCCGGAGATGCGCATGGATCGGGATGACGAGCTGTACGGTTCGCATCGGGTTCCGTTTTTCCCGGCCTCGACCGTCCGGCCGCCCGAAACAGGAACAAGCCTGCCCGTCATCGATCGCCTGCCGCCCGGCTACACCGACCTGAACGAGCGCGAAGACCAGGTCGTCTTCAGTTCGAACCTGTTCACCGACACGAGCTTCTACGCGAACTCGGTGAACAAGGCGACATTCAACTCAAGCATCGACCGTGGCACCTTCTACGAGCAGAACCTGCGGTACGAACTGTTCACCACGCGCCATAACGGCGACTCGCTCTCGCTGGTCACCGACACGACGCACACGAACGACAAGCGCGCCTATAAGGACGGCTTCACCCTGAACCAGTTCACGCTGGAATCGCGGACGCCCCGGTCCCTGCTGGCGTTCGGCCACTCGTATCCCGAGTTTTCGAATTACACGATGACGCAGCAGGTCATGGGCCTGTACGGCACGCAGAAATTCGACAACACCGAGGTCCGCGGGTTCACCGGCTACAGGGCCGTGGAAAAAGACGACATCAAGAACCCCCGGTTCATCGGCGGCGTGCGGGTCGAGCACAGTTCGGACGAGTCGGCCGTCGTCGGCCTGAACGCCGTCTCGGCCAAGGACGTCCACGAGTATCCCGGCTCGGATCAGGACCTGCCGACGCAGGCGAACAGCGTGTATTCGCTCGACGTCGCGCTTCGGCCGACGGAGAACATCTTCGTCAGCGGCGAGTATGCGGGCAGCCGCACCGACTACGACCGGCGCGACGAGACCGGCAACCGGCAGGGCGAGGCATACCGGGCCTCCGCCGCGTACGGCCGCGAAAATTACAAGGTCGAAGCCGGCGTCGAGGCCGGCGACACGGATTTTTTGAGCGTCATCGGCGAGGGGCCGCGCGACGAACGTGCCTACTACGCGCGCGTGTTCTACGAACTGAACAGATACGTTTCGACGCGGTTCGGCGACCGTTCCTCGCGTGACAATATCGCAAACTATAAACGTGCGACGCTGGTGCGCGACCAGCCGGAGTTCCAGATCACCGTGAAGCCGAGCGACTATTATCGCGACCTCCGAATCGACCTGTTCTTCCAGCCGCTCCGCGAGTATTCCGACAACGGGAACTTCGTCGACCGGTACCGCGACCTGCTCTGGATGGAGCTGAACCACAAGGCCGGCGCCCTGCGCTACTACGCGGCGCTCAGCTCGACGATCGACAAGGACAAGGTCCAGACGCTCAACGACCGCGACGTCAGCAAATACGACGCGAAGATCGTCTGGGAATACGACGCCATGCGCCATCTTTACGGCCAGGTGAGCCGCGAGCAGGTCGACTACACGAAGGCCGGCGGAAGCGACATGACGCAAATCTACGGTTTGGGCGGCCGTTCGCAGTTTCACGAGGACGTGACGCTGAACCTCGACTACACGCACGAACGGGTCGACCCGGGCCGCGCGGCCGTCGATTCGACGCACGACCGGCTGAACTTTGCCCTGACGAAGGAATACAACAACATGTCGCGCATGATCCTCAGTCTCGAAGGCTCGAACAACACGTTCGGTGCAACCGGCCTGGAATACGCCGATTATTCGGCGCGCCTGCGGTATCTGAGGTCGTTCTGATGGCACACTTCCCGACATTCCCCCCCCCCGAACCGGAGAGGCGCGGAGGCGCACAGAGCACCCGAACGGCGTTTGCGAGACCCCCGCGCCTCCCGGAAAACGCGGAACGCAATCCCGTAAAATTGTATTTGTTATTATATATCTTCGCATTGATCTGTTTCACATCCTGCCTGCGGCCGGCGGCGGCGGTTGCGGCGGAGAATCCCGACCTGGCTGCGGCGGTCAGCACCGACGGGTACGTTCGCGACCAACTGGTCCTGGTGTTCTGCGACGGGCCGGTGTTTTTCAACCACGCGGGACAGTCGGGCTGGAAGCGCGCGGCCCAGCGCCAGGTGTTCATCGACGGCGACGGGATTCGCACCGGGTCCCGCGGATACGCGGTGATTTCCTGGTCGACCGATAACCTGCTGCTGTTGAAGCCCGGTTCGGGCGTCCGGTTCAACATCAGGCCCGCCGGCTCCACCCCGCGACTTCGCGTCCGGGTGCATGCGGCGGAGATCTTCGCGGCGGCGCGGGATTCGCAGAGCGTCGAGATCGAAGGCCGGCACGGGAATGTCCAAGTGCGGAACGGAGAAGCGGCGTTCGTGTCGGACGAAACAAACGACCGCCTGCGGGTCGTCAGGGGAACTGCCGATTACCGCCCGGTGGGCGCGGTCGAGCCGACCGTGGTCCCGGAGGGATACGGCATCGACGCCGATCACCACGGCCGGATCTCGGCGCTGACAGGGTACGACGTCCGCCGTGAATATGACGACTGGCGCCGGTTCAACACCTGGCTTCGCAACTTCGACACGCTGCACCGGCAGCTCTCGACCGAGGTTTCCTACCGCGTCGACAGTGTTTTGATCAACGACCGGTTCGTGGGAACGATGGAAACGGACGCCGATGGGTACCGCATCATCGACCCGGGTGCCGACGCGGCGCCCCGGACGCTTCACGTGAAACTCAAGCTGACCCCCTACCCCCGCCCGTCCGACCGGTTCGAACTGTATATCAACAAGGACCTGGTCTACGCGCTTCGCGAGGGGCGTGACGGCTACTACGAGGTGAAGATTCCGACCCCGACGTTCCCCGAGGTGTTCGCAACGATCCATTTCATCGATTCGCTCGGGCGACGCGACCGCATTTTCCACGAGAGGTTCGTGATCTACAACCGGCACAGGAAAATCGAGGAGATCCGGGTATTCCTGAATACCCTCTCGACGGCGATGGCGCGACGGGACAACATCTACCTGCGCGATCACATCTCGCGGGAGTATCGCGACTCGTTCGGCAACACCTGGTTCGACTTCGTGAAGATGTTCGACGACTCGCTGCGCGACTACCGGGACATCCGGCTGCTCCTGCACCCGCACACGTTCAAGTTCAAGGGCGAGCACGTGCTGGTGAATATGAACTACCGGCTTACGGCCCTCACGGGCAACTGGACCTGGAGATACGAGGACGCCGGCTCGGAGTTGATGACGCTGTCGTTCGAGGACGGCGAGTGGCGCATCCGGTCGAAGGCGAAGGGGCTGTTCTTCCAGCGACTGAAGGTCGCCGTCGATCTTCGAATGGGCATCCTGCGCGGCCGCGTCACCGACGAGCGGACGGGTTCGCCCATCGTCGGAGCGACGGTGAAAATCCGGCAGCGCGGAATGAAGACGGTCACCGACGGCATGGGGGAGTATGTCATTTATAATATACCTGCCGGCACATATGACATGGAGATCTCGAAAAACGGGTATGGAACGCTCACGGCGACGCGCGTCGAGATCGTCCCGACCGGCCAGAGATACTGACATCCTTACGGATGAAGTCTGATGAGTGGCGTTTGATCCAAGATTGCCGGAGATTCGTATGACTATTCGGAACAGATTCCTCGCGCTTTCAGTGCTGATGTTGAGTCTCACGGCCCTCATGGCCGGATGCGGCGGCACCGGCGGAGGCGGAGAAAGCGCATCCGCGACGGGCATGCTGACGGGCAGGGTGCCGATTGTTACCGGAAGCGTCGTCGTGATTCGGGGAGCGGACGGAGTCGAGCGGGAAGTGGCGGTCGATGCCGACGGGAACTATGCGGCCTCGCTCAGACCCGGGGCATACAGCGTCCTGTTGAAGACGGCCGACGGGAAGCTGACGCTCGTCTCCCGGACGGTCAATATCGAGGACAATATGACGGTGAGTCTGGTCGACGTCAGGCTCGTTCCGCTCCCGCAGGTGATTTCGGTTTCGGTGCCGCTGGTGGATCATGACACGGCGACGATCGAGTGGATCAGCGACATCGACGCCGACGGCCGCATCGATTACGGAATCGATACCCGGTACGGCTACTCGACCTACACGGATACCGAGCTCAAGACGAAGCATCGAATGCAGCTCCACGACCTGAGGCCCGACACCACGTATCATTTCAGGATCGTCGCGAGCCGCTACGGACTTGAAACAGCCGAAACGTTCTCCCGGGACTACGCTTTCACCACCGAGCCGCTGCAGTAACCCCGCAACGCGTTCCGATCTTCCCTCGAGCCAGGAAAAAGCCCATCCAGGGCCAATCCCGGGCAGTTCGTGATCCGCCAATTTCGCGTCCCCGTTCGTGCTGAGCCTGTCGAAGCACGAGAGGCTCTCGCCCTTCGACACGCTCAGGGCGAACGGCTGGTTTTCATCCAGCAGGCCTCAATAGATGCGGTATTCGGCGTGGAAAGCGAGGCGGAGGAGGTCGGTGTCCGAGAGGAGGGGGTCGCTCGTGCGGGTGAGCCACCCCAAGGGCGAGCCCCGCATCATGCGGCGCGGGAGATCCCAGAAGATGCGGCGGCCGATCGTCGATACGAGTTCCGGGCCGGGATCGAAAACCGGGTCGAGCTGCAGCAGCACGCCACGCAGCGTGAACCAGGCTTTTCTGAACAGTAGCAGGTCTTTCGGGAACCGAAACCCGTCGATGACGAGCCTGTCGATCAACGTCAGCGAGGCTTCGAACGCATCGCCGGCTTTCAACGGGCGCTTCCCGAGCGAGCTGCCGAGATGACGTTCGAGACGGCCTCCCGGCGCGGATGACGAGAGAAGCAGGCGAACGGCCCCGTTCACGACGCGTGCGTCGCAGATCATGAAGCCCAGCATCAGATCGCGCAGGCCTTTGCGCTGTTTCCGGTCGAGCAGGCCGGCCTGGCTCCAGTCGATGAGACCGACGGACCAGCCGGACCGGTCTTCTGCAGGCACGGCGAGCAGGTTTCCGGCATGCGGGTCGCCGTGAACGATGGCGAATTCACGCTCCGAGAGCATCGGGCCGATGATCAGCTCGCGGAAGGCAAGGCGCGCAAGCCGTCTTTTCTCCGTTGCGTCGGCGCTCACCTCTGGAAGAGGCATTCCGTCGAGTCGTTCCATCGCCGTGACGGACGGGGTCGAGAAGGGGAACAGCGTCGGAATGCGGATATCAGGGCTTTCACGGTATTGAGCCGCCGCCGTCCGGAGGTTGCGCTGTTCCATCCGGGGATCGGTTTCCGCTGCGAGCGCCTCTCGCACATCCCTGAGAACGCCGATGTAATCGATTCCGAGATCGCCGTAGACGCCTTTCCGTGCGGCGAGCCAGAAGGCGAGCCTGTCGAGAGCCGGCAGATCTTCGTCGAGGCGCGATGTGGCGGAGGGCTTGACCAGCTTTGCGACGCCGCGCCGGCCCGGCCCGCCGGAAAGCCCGAGCCATTCGAACGGGAGAACGGCTCCGACGCTTGCTTCGGCGAGCACGGTTCCATTCCAGGCGATCTCGACGCCGATGGGGCCGCGGGCGATGTCGGCGGCTGCCGTCTCAGCCAACGTCGTCACCGAAGAGCCGCCGGCCCACGACTCGAGGCCGAGGAGCCAGGTCCGGAATCCCTCGTCGACGTGTTCGTTCCGTGCGATCATCTGGCCGAGCTTGTGCAGCACGGGAAGTTCCCTGGCCAGTTCGGCAAGCCGCCTCCCGGCCGGCGCGTCGCCGGGCAGCTGGAACTGTCGCACGAGCAGGCGGACGAGCCGCCCTTTCCCGAGATGCATCAGGGTGAACCGGACGGCGTCGAGCACGAGGGGGCGGAAGCGACCGTAGACCTCCGGCACGACGTCCCGGAGGGCGCACTCGGATATCAACTGGTCGACGATCGCCTCTCGGCGCGAGTCGAAATCCGCCTCCGCAAGAATGTTTTGCAGCGCAACAGTCTGTTCATCTCGCGTCAGGTCTCCGAATCCGGGAATGGCTATCGGGGCCAACGATCTGAGAGTCGCCAGCGGCATCGTTCCAAGATATGGGGTCACGTCCATCATGAGAAAAAATGGTATCGGTTCCGCCGCCCAATATCAACATATTATTTTTGCAATGCAAAATTTCAGATGATTCACGCGTGCCACGCCTGGCGAAGCACGCACGGCCTCTCGCCTGTTGCAGGTTCAGAGCGAACCGCTGCATTGTTCAGCGCCGGAGGACGTCGACGAAGAAGGTCTTTCCGGCAACGATGGAACGACCGCGGGAAAACCCAGGTCAGGACATGGAACCTGAGGCGTCTATTGATTCCTGCAGAATGAAAGCCACCCGTTCGCCCTGAGCCTGTCGAAGGGCGAGAGCTTGCGTGCGTCGACAGGCTCAGCACGAACGGTATCGAACGTGCAAGTGATTGTCGTGAGGTTGTGGGCGAGGAGTGATCTCAATGACGAACGAAGTGCGATCGCGATTCTCTTTCCTGGAATGTCAGGAAACAACGAGCTCGTACAGAGTCATAGTTCCCTTGCCCTTGATCGTGATCGGATTCCTGGGAACGAAAGAAAACTCGTCCTTGACCAGGTTCCAGGTTATTTCGGTTGTCAGGAGCGACATGGGCTGAGCGGCGGCCTGGACGCGGGCAGCGGTGTTGACCGCATCGCCGAAGATGTCATACAAATAGCGGCTGTGGCCGACGATCCCTCCGACGACCGGCCCCGTATGAAGGCCGATGCGAACCTGCCAGCATTTCTGCTTCTCGCGGTTGTATATGTCAAGGTATTTCAGAAAATCCTTGCCGACCCGGACCATGACGTTGGCATGATCCGGATTTGTGGTGGGCATTCCGCAGACGGCGAGATACGCGTCCCCGACGGTTTTGATCCGTTCGGCTCCGTGCCTGATCGTGATGACATCAAGGATCGAGAACATCTCGGACAATTCTTGGATCAATTGCCTGGGAGAAATCTTCTCGGCAGCGGGGGTGAATCCGACCAGATCGACAAACATGATCGTGACGGGGTCGAAAAGTTCTGGAGTGCAGGATCCATGTTCCTTGATATCCTGGATGACTTTGCGCGGCAGGATATTTTCGAGAAGCCGCTCGACCTTTTTCTGTTCCTTTTGCAAGAGGAGATGGGTATAGACCCTGGCTTTCACGACACCCGGGTGGAATGGCTTCGTGATGTAATCCATGGCTCCCAGTTCGAAGCCCTTGAGTTCATTCGCGGCATCGTTCTTCCCGGTGACGAAAATTACGGGAATATGTGCGGTATCGGTGTCCGCTTTCAGGATCTGGCACATTTCGTAGCCGTCCATTTCCGGCATCATGATATCGAGAAGGATCAGATCTGGCTGAGGCTTGCTCTTGGCGATCTCGATCCCCTTCTGGCTCCTGGTGGCAACTTTTATCTGGTAATCCTTCCGGAGGAGGTTGCAGAGAATATCGATATTGTCGGGAGAATCATCGACGACCAGAATACATTGTTTCTCATCCTCTCCCACATACATGCCATCGATACCTGGCGGGAATCCGGATATCCGATTCTGATCTTCCATTGCGCAGAGTCCTTCCTGACGCAGCTTCGAGGCTGGCCGTCCCGTTGTGATGAACGCGCCGTCTCATTGTATCTCCACTCTCACGGCCATGCAAGAAAACCACGGTTTCCGGTGCCGGGGCGCCTCAGAAATTGTGCAATCAATAGATAACACGGTATAATGAGGCAAATTCGAGGCAATCGATAGATGTGTTGCCGATGAAATAAGGATCGATCACCGTGAGAGACTTGCGCCGTCGTTTCCCGTGGCGGACATTCCTGATCATCGTTTGTACCGGAGTGTTTTTTCATGCATCACACGTGCTGGCCCGCGAAAAACGCACCGCCAACGCAACCGACGTTCCGAGAACGACGGAATCCGGCAGGGTGAAGGATCTTCCCATCCACGCGTTCGTCTCGAGCATAAGCCTCGAAAAGTTACAGGATCTCGTCGTCACGGAATCCAAAATTTTCCAGTCCAGGGAAACCGTTACGCAGAAACTGGAAACGTTCAATGCGGAAAGCATATCCCGGGCTCCTGCCAACACCGGAAATATAGCAGAAATTATCCAATACTCTTCCGGACAGTTCGTAAACCCCCTTTCCCGCAACGACGCCAACTGGGGATCTTTCGGCGGCCTGGGTCCCAAATACAATGGCTACCTGCTCGACGGCCTCGGCATCGACTCTTTCGTCGACGGAATGAGTCTCGATCCTTGGGCTTTCGAGCGCATCGAGCTTCACAAAGGCCCTGCTTCCGTAATGTATTCCAACTATCTGACCATGGACTTCGCCGGGAATGAAACGCCCCTGGCCGGCATCACCAATTTCATTCTGAAGGACCGGATCGAACGACCTCTCACCCGCCTTTCGATCGGCGGCGGGACATACAGAACATTCCAGAACCGTCTGTATCACCAGAACCGCCGGGGAAACCTCCATTACTTTTTTGGAATCAACAAAGAAACTTCCAACTATACGAATTACGGCACCACCGGCTCCTGGCTGAATATGCTCGACAATCCCGGCTACCAGAGAACCAGGAGGTATGCCAAGCTGAGCTATCAGTTCGGCGGGGAAGACCACAACCTGTCGGTGTTCCTGCATCAAACCCGCCATGAAGGCGATTTCGGCCGTCCCAACCGCGACTTTGACAACGCGTATGATACCGTGAATGTGGATTACAGCAATCAGTTGTCCGACACCCTCAATCTCCGGTTCAAAACCGGCTATCGCGATAACGACCGCGAATGGGGAGAGGACGCATTCAATCCCGGCGCGACTCCCGTCGATCTGAGCCTGCGCGAGAAAGATGGGGTCGAACAGTCCATTCATCCGTCGGATCTGACCTTCAACCTGAAACATCATGAGCGCGGCCTTATAACCTTCGGCGCCGATTCACAAACCGCGACGTATAAAACGTATGCGCGGACGACCGGGGCAAAGACCTTCGGATCGTTTGTGAAAGCGGATTCCACCGGCTTCTTTCTCCAGGAAAAATACACCGTCGGGAAATGGGTTTTCAGAGCGGGAGGCCGACACAACACGGAGAATCATTCGTATGATCTCCTGAGCGGCATCATTCCGGAAACAACGGCGAAATCATGGAATAAAACCCTCTGGAGCATCGGCACCCGCTGGAATTACCGCCCCAAAGCGGCATTCTACGCCAATATGGGAACGAGCTTCGTGACGCCGACCGCCAAACAGCTCGGCGGGACGATACAGACAAAAGATGCGGGTGTTGCCGGAAAAAACGGTCAACTGCCTAATTTCCAGTTGAATCCGGAAACGGGCATCGGCATGGATCTCGGCGTGGATTTCCGCTTCTCGGACACCCTTTCCCTCAACATTCGCGGCTTTTCGAACCAGGTCGAAGATGCCATCGTGGAGAACATCGTCAGCACGACCCCCTCTCAAACCAAGTCCGAAAACGCAGCGAAAGCCGTTTCCAGGGGTATCGAAATCGACGTGGAGAACCAGGTCAGCGAGCGATTTCAATGGTTTTCCAACCTGACCTATACGAAATGCACCGTTGAAAGCGCTCTCGATCCTGACCAGAACGGGGTCGAAATCTCATTCGTCCCCCGGTATGTCGGCAATCTCGGTGCGACCATGCAAAGTCACGGAAACCTGATGGTTTCGCCCTATGTCCAGTTCGTCGGGGCATATTACGACAGCATTTCCAGAAAAGGCCGAACGAGATTTCCAGCCTACCAGGTGCTGAATATCCGGATACAGAGGAAGATCCTCGAGACTTCCGACCGTTCCGTGAACGGAATCATCGACTTGAACAATCTTACAGACAAGAAGTATGAAATGCCCTGGCAGTTCGGAAACCCCGGGTTCAATTTTTCAGGAAGCCTGGAAATGAACTTCTGAAAATGGACAAGAGAGTATTGTTTCCGGCCGTTTTCGCGGCTTTCCTTTGCATCGCGTTTCTTCAGACTCCATCTTTCTGCGATGGCAATCTCGATGCGAAGGTGAAAACCGCTTATATTTTCAACATTCTCAAGTTCATCACCTGGCCTGGCGCGACGGTTGAAGACAAGACCACTCCCGTCCGCATCGTCGTCGTAGGACAAGACCCGGTGGGCGATCTCCTGGAGGAGCTGGCCAAGTCAGCTTTGGAAGGCCGGACTCTGAAGGTCGAGCATTGCACGGATGAAACGAATCTCGCGTCAGAGGCTCACATCGTTTTCATCAGCCGTTCCATGGAACAGCATCTTCCCGACATCGTGCAGAACTACCAGGGAAAAATCGTTTTGACCATCAGCGATATCAGGCAATTTTCCAGGAGAGGCGGAATCATCGGTTTTTTCCAGGATCGGGGAAGGATCAAGATCGAAATCAATCTGCGGATGGCCAGGGAACTCGGATTCAAAATCGACGCCCGACTGCTTGAAATAGCACGCATTATTCAATAACTGGTTCGACTGGGACACGCGCAATGATGAGAAATCTATCCATCAGAAGGAAACTGATTCTGATTTCCATGGTGCCGAGCATCATCAGTCTCGTTTTTATCAGTTTCACGTTCTTCGCATGGGAGAAAAACTATACCCGCCAAGCCCTTTTGCAAGACATGACGGTCCTGGGAAAGCTCATCGCGGAGCGAAGTACCGCGGCGCTTTCATTCGACGATGCAAATCTTGCCGAAGAAAATCTGGCTGCGCTGCGCGTGAAGGACGCTATTTCCGCAGCCTGTATCTACGACAAAACCGGCTCGGTGATCGCTTCCTACTCGGCGAGAAAGAACATCGCCGTTTCCTTTCCGCCTTTTCGGAAAGAGAGTTGCAGCGAATTCGGGCCCAGCGAACTGCTTCTGTTCGAGCCGATTCTGCTGGATGGCAAAATATTGGGAACGGTCTATATCCAGGTCAGCCTCGATCAGCTCAACCTCCTCATGAAACGGCACTTCCTGTCGGCGCTCCTCCTGGTCATTTTCACCATGCTCGTCGTGTATCTCCTGGCTTCAAGGCTCCAGGGTCTCGTTTCCACTCCCATTTTCGGTCTTACGAAAATCGCGGAACATGTGTCCATCCAGAAAGACTATTCCGTGCGGGCCGTTCAAACCAGCAACGACGAACTCGGCATTCTGGTTCGTTCCTTCAATGGAATGCTGGATACCATCGAAGCCCAGAATACAAAGCTTCTGGAGAACAACAGGCTTCTCGAACAACACGTCGCGGAACGCACCCTCGAGCTGTCAGAGGCCAAGGAGCGCGCCGAATCGGCCACCCAGGCGAAATCAAACTTCCTGGCGAACATGTCGCACGAGATTCGAACCCCCATGAACGCCATTCTCGGCATGTCTCAGCTCGCGCTGATGACCAACCTCGATGCCCGGCAACGGAATTACATCGAAAACGTCCACCGCGCCGCGGAAAATCTGCTGGGCATCATCAACGACATCCTCGACTTTTCCAAGATCGAAGCCGGCAAACTGGCCTTGGAGGCGACGAACTTCTGGCTCGATGACGTGCTGGACAACGTCGCCAGCCTGATCGCCCTGAAAGCCGAAGAAAAAGGGCTCGAGCTGCTCTTCAGCGCCCCCCCGGACCTGCCCACCTCCCTGGTGGGCGACCCGCTGCGGATCGGGCAGGTCATCAGCAACCTGGGAAACAACGCCGTCAAGTTCACCGAACGGGGGGAAATCATCATCGGCGTTGAGCCGCAGTCGCAGACTGAGCACGCCGTTGAACTGCATTTCTGGGTTCGCGATACGGGGATCGGGATGACCGCCGAACAGCAGGCGAAGCTGTTCCAGTCGTTCAGTCAGGCGGATACATCCACGACCCGGAAATACGGGGGATCAGGACTCGGCCTGGCGATATCCAAGCATTTCGTCGAAATGATGGGCGGAACGATCTGGCTGGAAAGCGAGGCGGGAAAGGGATCGACCTTCCATTTCACGGCGCGATTCGGCCTGCAGGCAACCCCGCAGCGACGATGCGCATTCCCGGCCGAGGAGCTGGAAGGCCGGCGCCTGCTCGTGGTGGATGACAATGCCAGTGCCCGGGAAATACTGACGAACATCGCCCAGGGCTTTCACCTGGACGTCGAAACGGCCCCCGATGGCCCCCAGGCCCTGAAACTGACCGAATCCGCCTCGCGACAGGGCCGCCCCTTCGATATCATTCTGATGGACTGGAAGCTCCCCGACATGAGCGGCATCGAGTGCGTCCGGCATATCGAGCAGGAGCAGCACGCAAAAGCTCCGGTCGTGATCATGGTGACCGCCTATAGCCGGGAAGAGGTGCTCGCTGATGCCGTTCATTTCGGGGTAGCCGCCCCCAGGATTCTTTCCAAGCCCGTCACCCCATCGACCCTGCTCAACGCCATCGGGGAAGTATTGGGAAAGCGCCTGCCGATCGACATCACCCCAAAAAACAGGGTAGCAGATATATCATTTATTATGGATAAACTCGCCGGAGCCAGAGTTCTTCTGGTGGAAGACAACGCGATGAACCAGGAACTGGCCCGGGAGCTGCTGCAGAAAGCCGGCATCGAGACCGTTCTTGCCGCCGACGGCCGGGAAGCGCTCGAGATTCTGGCGCAGGACAAGCGGTTCGACGGCATCCTGATGGACTGCCAGATGCCGGTGATGGACGGCTACGAAGCGACCAGGGAAATCAGACGGAACTCCGATTTCGCGGATATTCCCATCATCGCCATGACGGCCAGCGCAATGGTTGGCGATCGGGAGAAGGTTCTGGCCGCAGGAATGAACGATCACATCGCGAAACCGCTGATGGTGCAGCCGATGTTCTCCACCATGGCCCGATGGATCAAACCGAAGGCGACACCTGAAAAAACAGCCCGGACTCCCCCTCGTTCCGAACCCGCCGCTGCATTGCCCGCCCTCTCGGGAATCGATGTCCAGCGGGCCCTTGCCGCCATGATGGGCGATGTCGGTCTTTATCGACACCTGGCGATCAGGTTTTGTCACGACCTGAAGGATTTCCGGGCCGAGTTCGTAACCGCTCAGACTTCGATCGACCGGACGGCGGCGACCAGGTGCGCCCACACGCTGAAAGGGACCGCCGGCAATCTCGGCGCAACCGATCTCCACGACTTGGCCGCCAGGCTGGAACAGGCCTGTCAGACCGGAGCCGAACCGGCCGCGGTAGCACCCCTGCTCGACCAGACGGTTCAGGAGCTGTCACGCGTGGTAAAGGAGCTGGAAAAACTCGGAGAGTTCCCGGCCAAGGTTTCGGAGAGGGCGGGACGTCAGCCTGACGAGGCCTCTCTGACCTCGGTTTGTGGCCAGTTGCGAAAACTTCTGCAGGAAGCCGATGCCGATGCCGTCGGACTGTTCGATGAACATGCCGAACTGCTGAACATGGCGTTCCCCGGGCAGTTTTCCTCACTGGACAAGGCCATTCGGGCCTACGACTTCAGCGAGGCGCTGACCACTCTGGATCGCATGCTTCCCGAAAAGAAGAACTCATGAAAAAATGAAGGGCTGGGTCGGGATCGAGCGCGATACGTGTTTCGACCGGGTCGACGCGAGATGCCGGGCGAAGTCGTCTTGTTTTTCGGCAGGCCCAGGACGATTCAACGACGGAGCCGGCCGATGGAGAAGAGCCTGAGGGGCTCGGTCTTTCCCTTCAGGGTGATGGGCTCCAGCGGCTCGAGGGATATTTCCGACTCCAGGCGGTCGACGACGGCCTCGGAAATGATGATCGAAGGGCCGGGACGGGCGGCGGCGGTCGTGCAGAGACGGGCGGCCGTATTCACCGAATCGCCGATGACGGTGTAGTCGATGCGTCCCTCGCGCGAACCGACTTTCCCGGAAATGGCGGGACCGTAATGGATGCCGATGTCGGTGCGAAGCGGTGCGAGACCCGCACCGGCGCGCTCGCCGTTCATCGTCTCCTGGGCCGCCATCATGTCCCGAGCAGCGGCGACGGCCCGTTCGGCCGGGTGGGGCGCGCCCTCTCGCGCGAAGAAGACGGCCATGACGGCGTCGCCGATCAGCTTGTCGATGCTTCCCTCGTTGGCCCTGATGACGGGGTCGAGCCGGGAGAAATACCCGTTCAGCAGGTCGATCACCGCTTCGGGAGAGATGCGTTCGAGGAGCGCGTCGAAGCCGTGGAGGTGGGAAAAGAGAATCGCCACGTCGCGCCGTTCCCCGCCGAGCTCGAGACTTTCCGAATCGTCTTTGCGCACCTCGTCCCATACCTGGTCGGAAACGAGCCGGCGCATGCGCTCGCGATGCCCCAGCTTCTCGGCCATCTGATTGAAGGTCGCGGCGAGCCTGCCAAGCTCGTCGTCGGAAGTGACGGGCGTCCGAGCGTCGTAGTTTCCGCGGGCGATGTCGCCGACGAACGCCGTGAGCGCGCCCACCTGGTCGACGAGGCGCCTCGACAGGAAGAGGGCGCAGCCGATCATCCAGATGACGCTCCAGGCCAGCATCAGCCCCAGGAACTGGAGAATGGTGCGGCGGCCTTCGTCGAGCAGGGCCGCATCGACCCAGCCCGCCAGCAGGTAGCCGCCGATCTGCTCGGGGAAAAAGCCCGTGACCAGCGCCTGCTTCCGGCTCAGGCTGCAGAAAGCCGTCTCGTGGGCCCTGAAGGACTGGACTCTGTAGAACAGGTTCATGAGCTCCGGATCGCGCCGCATGCCGGCGGGCAGGAGAGTCCCGTCGCTCCTGAGCACGCAAACACGCACGGCCCCGTATTCCCCCGCTTTCGAACGCCCGATCATCCGCTCGATGAACGGACGAGCGAACTCGGTTTCATCGAACGCATAACCGATGAGGCCGAGGATTCGCCCGCCCCTGTCGGCAAGCCAGGCATACCTTGCGACCATGTTCCGCTTGCCGATGCGCATCTTGTTGAATTCGCCGATCTCCCTGGAGGCGTTCGCCAGGGCGCGTTCGAGGTCGTCGCCCTGGACCAGCGGCTGGCTGCGATACAGCGCGTCCGGCGCCTTTCTCCCCGTTGCCTCGATCATGCGCGCGAGGAGAAGGCGAAGAATGACCGGATAGTCCCCTCCCTTATGGATCGGCGGAATCCCCCTGCCCCGGTGAATCTCCCTGCCGTCCGCCAGGATGACGAGCATTTCGTAACGCCGGAGCTCCGACGCGAACGATGCCACGCGGCCCTCGACTGAATTTTTAGATATAATATCGTTTACAATAACAGACTCGAATGCTTCGAGTTCGTGTCTGCGACTTTTCTGGAATTCCCGATAGGAGGAGTCGATCGAGGAGAGGCTGCTCTTGAGCAGACCCTCCCATCTGTTCTTTTCGAGCCGGGCCGTTTCCCGGGATCGTTCCCAGCCGAAGCCGCACAGCATGACGACGGGCAGAACCGCCGTGACGAGGAACATGATGACCACCTGGGTCCGAAGCGACAAAACGGGCGGATGCTCCCGCATCCAGCTCATCCAGCCGGCGAAAGTGGCACTCGCCGCGATCAGGCACGCCAGGAACCTGATCGCTCCGGCCCATTCCGCAAGCCGGCCATCGATGCGGTCCCGGCGGATTCCCACGAGGGCGTATCGACCGTTTTCGTGGGGGATGTAGCGCGCCATCCATAATCCGTCGGGTGTTTCGATCTCGGTCTGGTTCCAGAGCAGCCGCGAGACCACCTGCTCCGGAGGGCGGAGCCGGGTGAGGCGGGCCTCGCAGACAATGCCGCGGGGAGATTTTCTGACGATCATCGCCTGGTCGGGGACGAAGGAGAGACGCGAGATGGAATCACGGGCGATACGGCGCGAGGGAAGCTTCAGCGGGTCGATGAACAGCCAGAGGCCGCCGCTGCCTCCGGAGCCGCACGGAATGGCCCAGGAGAGGCGGAGCCGGTACCGGTCGAGGAAATACTGCGGCATCCCGTCCGAGCCCGCCAGGTCCTGCGGGGACGTGAAGCTTCCGTGCATGCTCCGGCAGATCCGCTGCGCCCGGTCGCCGCGCGCGGCAGAGGCCTCCTCGCCGGATTCCCCGGTGACGAGCGCCACGACCTCGGCCCAGAGCATTTCCCGGGTCCGGGCCGGCTCGTTGCCGGACTGCCAGGCGATCCGACCGGCCGCATCGAACGCGAACACGTCGGCAGCGGGAAACAGGCGTTTCATCGCCCTGCCCGCGGTCCTCGCGGTCTTCGCATCCCACGGCCGCGCCCGGGCCGCCCGGAGCACCGGTTCCGCGCTTTGCCGCATCCAGCGGTTCCGGTTGAACCGCTCGGCCATGTCGAGAACCGTCGATGTCAGCGAGGCCGCCATATCGTCGCGGTTCTCCCGCATGGCGCGGTCGAGATACAGGTTGAACGCGCCCCAGAACACCGCAAGACCAGTCAGGACGACGACGACGCAGGCGGCGAAGATCCAGGGTCTCCGCCGGCTCGAACCTGCAACAGTCATGTCGTTCATACGTCCGCCTCAGTATACCCCACCGGGTCGCGGGCGATTTCATATGCCCGCCCGTCCTCGACCCCTTCGAGCGGTTCGCAGGGGAATTCACGTGCGATGAGGGCGGCGGTTTCCGCAGAAACGATGACCTTCGTGCGCTCTCCCCAGCGACTCACGGCCTCGAGTTTCGCCGCGAAGGCGACCGCGGAACCGATGACGGTGAAATCCTGCCGGCCGCCGGCAGCGCCGACCTTGCCCGAGATCATCTTTCCGAAATGAATGCCGACGCCGTTCTCGATGGGAAACTCGCTACGAAGCACCCTGGCGCGATTGAGCTCGACGAGCATCCGCCGCATCGCCAGGCCTGCGCGCGCCGCGCGTATCGCGGGATGTTCGATTCCCACACCGTCCTTGAACACCGCCTGGATGGCGTCTCCCACGAGCTTGTCGATCTCGCCGCCGAAACCGCGTATGACGCCGTCCATCGCCGTGAAGTATTCGTTCAGCATCGCCGTCACCTTCGCCGGCGGCTGTCGTTCCGAGATGCCCGTGAAGTTTCGGATGTCGGAACATAATATAGCCGCATAAATATATTTACTCCCGTCCCTCTCTCCTGTCCGCTCCGCCTCGGTCCCGGCCCAGGCCGATTCGGACAGGAACCGGCGCATCCGCTCGCGCTGCTTCAATCCATCGGTCATATCGAGGAACGAACGGCCGAGCATGGCCAGCTCGTCCCGGCCGCGGACAGGAAGGCGGATGTCGAGATTGCCTTCTCCGACGGTTTCCGCCGCCTTCTGCAGCATCCGGATCGGTTCGAGCAGTCGTCTGGAAAGATACATGCCGACGCCGACCGCCGTCGCGAGGGCGATGAGGACGCCGGCGCAGGCGAGCGCGAACATCCACGCCGTCTCCCTTTTCAGGTTCCGAACGGGGATCCTCGCTGCCAGGACGCCAAGACGGAGATAGCTCGGCCGGCTCGTCTGAACGATGTACGGCCCGTCGGAGAAATCGACCCGGGCCGAGACGGCCGATCCTGTCTGCTGCGTGCGAACGGCAAGCCGGAGAAACTCCCTCGGAATGAAGGGAAGCTTCGGATCGACGACGGTCTTGTTGACGCGGAACAGGTCCCAGCCGGGGGCGTTCCAGCGACCGGGAACCACGTTCCGGTCGAAATACTCGCTCGAGTCGATGCCGAGCGTCGTTCCGCCGGCGAGCATCCCCGCCACCGCTTCCCCGCGCAGGGAATATGGCAGGCAGAACAGCAAAACCGTCTTTTCGGCAAGCATCATGTACGTGATGCGGCCGACGTTGTTGAACAGCTCTTTCAAGGGAACGGCATCGCCGATCAGCTCATGGATCGGCAGCTCGAGTTTTTCTTTTCGTGAGGAGCCTCCCGCCAGGGCCGGGAACCCCGCCGCGGTGCGCAGTTCCTGAAACACCCCCTGCATCGCCTTGCGTACGACGGGAATCATGATCAGTCTCTGCCCTTCGGTCGACCTGATGACGACCTCCTGGGAAGTCGTCGCAGCCGGGTCGCTCGCCTCGATGACGAGGATTTCCGTGCAACTGGCGATCTTCGCCGCGATGTCCGCGACATTCCGTTCCGGTTTCCCGGCGACGGTGCGCGCGACCGATGTGAATACTTCCTGATATCGTTCGAGGGTATCGCGAAATCCGCGATCGAGAGCGGTCATGAGCCGCAACGCTTCGTTCTGCCACTCGATCCGACGAACCGTTTCGAGGTCGAGAAGCCGCATGACGCCCTGCATCAGGGAGAAACCGACGGGGACCATCCCGGCAAGCAGAAAGACCACCGCCGTCCGCGTGCGAAGCGAGCCCGACAGCCCAACCGCACTCCCCGGGGTCGGGGTCGTGTCGGTTTCCGCCGCGCCGGAGCCGGCCAGGAACCCGGCCAGCAGCCAGGAAAAGCCGCCTGCAAGGACGACAAGCCCGGCGGCGAGAAGGCGGAGGCCGGCCCCTCCACCCGTCCAGAACGATTCGGGGCGGAAGAGCACCAGCTTTCCCGAGGCATGGGGCGGCAGGTTCCGAAGCAGGGCATATCCGCCCGGTACGGGCAAGACCCGGCCTGGCTGTTCCAGTAGCGCTGGAAGGGCGAAGCCGGGCAGGTCGCCGGCGCGGTCAAGCCAGGTCGTTCCGGATGCGTCGAGGATTCCCAGGCCCGAAACCTCTTCCTCGGATGGTCGGCTGAGGATCGCCCATCGATGATAGGAGGCCGGCGGTATCGCTTCGAGCGGTATTCGGAACAGCACGCCGAACTTATAGACGCTCTTCGTCTTGGCGACGGTGGGGCGGGACACCGCGACCGCAGTCGGCCGGCCCCTGTCGTCAGGCACCGTGAGGGCGAACATGGCCGCGGTTTCGAGTTCGTCCAGTGTTGCACCGCTTCCGAACCAGCGGAACAGGGCGGCGGAGGCGCTGGCGAGAACGGCGGGGTCGGCTGGCCGCGACTCTTCGATGCTGTCGGTCCGAATCTTCTCGTTCAGACCGTTCCAGATGGCGCGTCCAATGTCGGGATCTTCGTCGGGAGGCCAGCAGAAAGGCCGGCCGGATTTCGAGAAGAGGTTGATCCGAACAACCAGGGGATCCTGGGCCGCAGGAATCACTTGTTCGAACGCTTTCCGGACGATACTCTCGACCCTGTCGACGTCATAGCCGTAGCAGTTGCTCATTTCCTCGGAGAGGATTGATTCGAGAGGGGCTGTCGGGGCGATCGAGGCTTCCACCCGGTCGGCGGCCATGGCTAGGATCTGTCTGGCATCCTCGAGCTCGCGGCCGCGCGCCTCGCCTCGATACGAGACGAACCAGCCGAGCATGACGAAGACCGGCAGCATCGCAAAAAACGCGAGAAGCGGCCGCATGGTTCCAGAACCGGGGCGTTTTCGGTTCATGGCAGTCCCTCCAGTTCGAACAGGTCCGCCCCCGCTTCCTGCACGGCGAGCCTGTTCCACGTGAATCCGGACCGTAACCGATCTGCGACGCCTGGGGAGACGACGATCTTCGTCGCCGCCCCGAACCTGCTCGCGGCTTCGCACGCGGCGGATCGGGCCATGATGTTTCCGATGATGGTGATATCGCGCCGTCCTTCGGCGGCGCCGACGAGACCGCGCACGGCAACGCCGACATCGACGCCGACGCCGTTTTCGATCGTGAACAGCCCCGCCGCCTTCCGCGCAGCGTTGAAGCCCGCCAGCGCAGAACGCATTTCGGCGCCGGCCAGGACGGCGCGCCGGATGTGTCCGGCCTCGTCTTCGCCGGCCGTCCGGGTGAACACCGCCGTGATCGCATCGCCGACGAACCGGTCGACATCCCCGCCGTGACGCCGGATTACCCGCTCCATTCCGGTGAAGTAGTCGTTCAGCATCGCGACGATCTCGCCCGCCGGATGTCGCTCGGAAATCGTCGTGAAGCCGCGGATATCGCTCGACAGCACGGCCACCTCGACCTGCTCGGCCGTGACGCCGCCGGCCGAGGCCTCCCAGGCTGCCGCAGAGAGATACCGTCGCATGCGCTCACGCTGGCGAAGTCCCTCGACCATGACGTTGAAAGAGGTCGCAAGCGTCGACAGCTCTGCGGGTCCCCCGATCGGCAACGGAGGCGCATCATTGCCGGCCGCCACCATTTTGCCTGCTTTCGTCAGGGCCGAAATGGGGCCGGCGATTCGCCGGTTCAGAAAAACCGCGATCACTACGACCGGCAGCAGGGCAAGCATGAGTCCCTGGAGGATCGCACCGGAACTGCGTCGGAAGCTTTGCTCCACCGTTTCATACGAAACCATGCTCAGGAGCGCCATGTTGGAGTTGAACGACGAGGGCCTCACGGCAACAAGATTTTTCCCATCTCCGCCATCTCCAACGATGCCCGCACCGTCACAGCCCCTTCTGATGAGATCCTGGCACATTCGGATCAGGTCGGGAGAGTTGCCTCTGTTGTCGGGATACAACACCGAATTGTACATCTGCTTCACCCGGATGCCGTCCGCATCACGATGCCTCGTCAGAGTATTTCCGAAGCGGAGAGACTCGTCATCCACCATGATATTGACGAAAAGAATGCCGATGGCCCGTCCGGCCGCGTCCCTGAGGAGCTCCCAGAAAATCGAGGTTTCTCGGGAGAACAGGTTGCCCCTCATGACTCTTCCGCGGCCATGAAGCCCGTGCAGGAGGGGATGCCCTTCCCCGACGATGTCCGCCGCGTCCAGCCTGACCGTCTGCTCCTGCTTCGCCGGCTGATCCGGCTCTCCACGAGCGGCTTCGATGATGCGTTTGAAGACGAGTTTTCCGAACGCCTGCATCGCTTTGTCGAGCCCCCCCGTGTCCTGCCGTTTGATCTCCTTGCGCCAGATCTGCCCGTCGGCCCCGAAACAGACGGCGAAGTTGCCATGCGTCTCTTCCGCCAGGATCCGGCGAAGGGCGCTCCAATCGCCTGCGGCAAGATGACCCGCAACGCGCACGGCAAGGTCCGACATGTCTCTCTGCACGCTTTCGAGCTGGTTTCTGAACCGGCGGTCCGCCGCATCCACGCGTTGGAACAGGCGCGAACGCCAGAGCCGCAGGGACGCGTCCTTCGAATCGGCGGCTTCAGACAGGCCTATTCCAAGAAATGCGGTGAATGGCACCCACGAGGCCAGGAAAAACATGGCGAATATCTTGACCTGCAGTCCGATTCCGGAGGCCTGTCGGGCGGTGAGGAGACGTGCGAGGCCGCGACCGCCGACCAGGGCGAAGGCGATGCAGCAGCAGCCTGCGGCGAGCCGCAGCCAGCCTGGGATCGATGCGATACGCCCCGGTTTGCAGCCGAGCGCCAGAATATGGCCTTCGCCAAGCCGGAATGCGGCAAACGTACCGAACCGGTTCGTCAGAATCGTTCCGTCACTGCGCGGGAGCCGCAGATCCCGCCAGCTCGTTCCACTCAGGCGCTTCGACGCGGGAACCATGAGACGCGTTCGATACTGAATGGCACAGTAATCGACATTTTCGTAGGAAAGCACTGAAGCGATCCGGCGCTCGACGAACAGCGGATCGAAGGCGTCCTCCCGAACGTATCCCATCCATCCGCTCCTGGCCGGGCTCATTTCATCGAGGGTTTGCCTGAGGAAGGAGAACCGGAATTTCCGCCCCTCCGCATCGACTCCTCCGAGGAGAAACGTCGATGAATGCCAGATGTCCTCGAGATTCATGAAGGGCGAAAGGCGGCTCTTGGCGGCGTTCGAACCCCTTTGTATCAGGGCAAGTTCCTCGGGCGACATCTTCCTGCCGTTGCACTGCCAGGTTTTCAGGATCGTCGCATTCCAGACGTGCTCGATATCCTCGGCTTCGGAAGCCGGACCATGGAAATCCATCAACCGGCCGTCCTCATCGAACCGCCAGACCCGGACTGATTCGGAGGAGTGATCCGCCCACGGTCGCCAGGGGTGGCCGAGGATTTTTTCGAGACCGATGAAGAACCTGTCCTTCTCGTTCTGTGCGAACGTGGCCTGGGAAATGGATGTGAAAAATCGTTTTTGATCCGTCGCGTTCTGGAGCCGGGTCGCAGCTTCGGCGATACGGACGGCGGCCTCGTAGGCTTCATTCCGGGCCGCATTTCCGATGGCCCATTCCGCCAGCCAGAGAAAACACAGGGTGACGAGCAGGATGCCCGCCCAAATCACGGTTCCTGCCAACCGATGGTCTGGCCGACCGTCGCCGGTGATGGCCGGATCGGCCGCGTCCTGCGCGGAATCGCCGGGTTCATTGTTCAAGATCATCGCCGACAATTCTACCCCGCGCCGGTCCGTTCGTCATTTCCGTGGAAACGGCCTTCAACACCGCACCACAGGTTGCGGCTCAGGGCCGGGGGCGGATCGGCCGATACTAGGATAAGGAAGTCCGACATCCCGTCGGTCTTCCTCAGACACTTTTTCCGGAGGCAGACACAGCTATGAACGCATTCTTCGTCGGCATCGGCGGTATGGGCATGAGCGGCCTGGCCAAGATCCTCCATACGGCAGGGAACAGGGTTGCCGGCTCGGATCGCGCGCTCGACGGAGACTACTGCCGCCGGCTCCGGGATCTGGGCGTCACGATCTATCCGCAGGATGGAAACGGCCCCCGCCGCTTCCTCGAGGAAGCCGGGCTGAAGGCCGAAGACGTCGTCATCGTCAAGTCCACCGCCGTCGAGGACAAGGTGCCTGACATCGTCACCGCGCGGGAATTGGGCATCCGCGAGATCATGCGTTCCGATCTGCTCGCCGACATGGTCAACACGACCCGCGGCATCGCCGTCGGCGGGACGGCGGGCAAGACGACCACCACCGGCCTGATCGCCTGGGTGCTGAAGCACGCCGGTCTCGACCCCTCCTGCGCCGTCGGCGGCATCATGTCGGGCCTCGAAACCAACGCGTTCCGCGGCGCCGGGCCCCACTTCGTCATCGAGGCCGACGAATCGGACGGCTCGATCGTCAAATACACGCCATATATATCGATTATTACAAATATATCGCGCGACCACAAGTCGCTCGACGAACTCAAGGAGCTGTTCGGCCAGTTTCTGGCGAACACCGATCCGGCCGGCGCCTGCATCATCTGCGGCGACGACCCGTACCTGCCGGAACTCGCCGGCAGGGCCGCCGGTCGCGTGATCAAATACGGCCTGGGAGCGGGCAACGACCTTCGGGCGGACCATATCATCGTCGGAGCCGGGAAGGTGACGTTCACGGTCGACGGAACGCATTTCGAGATCAGGCTTCCTGGTCAGCACAACGTTTTGAACGCGCTCGCCGTGATCGCCGTCGCTCGGTTCGCCGGCGTTTCCGACGAGAAGACGGCCGAGGCAATGAAGGCGTTTCCCGGCATGAAGCGGCGGTTCGAGCACGTCGGAACGGCGCGCGGCGTCACGATCATCGATGACTTCGCCCACAATCCCGCCGAGATCGCCGCGGCGATCCGAACGGCGCGTCAGGCGTCGCGCCGGCGATTCATCGTCTATCAGCCGCACGGATTCGGTCCGACCAGATTCACCCGCGACGACCTCGTGCGCGTCTTCACCGATCTCACTCACGACGAGTATCTGTATCTCGACGACATCTTTTACGGCGGCGGAACAGTAGAGAAGGATATCTCGTCGAAAGACATCATCGACGAGGTCCGGCGGCGGTTTTCCAACGCCTATTATCACGGGAGCCGAGATAAGATAGTTAGCGATATTGTAAAAGAGGCCCGGGACGGCGACATGGTTCTCGTCATGGGTGCGCGCGACGTGAACACGATCTGTCGCCGCATCCTGGACTGCCTTCAATAAGGCCGAACACGCGATGGAAGGATCGAACATGTCTCTCTCCCTCCTGTTCGCCCTCCCGCCCGGCCCCCTGCGGATCGGTCTCGTCGAAGCGGACGGCGTATGCGTCGGCGCGTCGCGCCCCGAATACCTGCGGTCCGTCTCCGAGGAGATAGGCGACCGCATCGATCCCGGCTATGTCTATCCCGATCCGCTTCAAAAAGGCATCCGAAGCCTTCTGAAGACGTACGGGTTCCACCCGTCCGGACGCAACAGGCCGGCCTCCGAGTTCCTGGTCAAGGATCTCCAGGTCCGCGGCGAGTTCCATCCGATCAACGTCGTGGCCGACATCAACAACCATCTGTCGCTCGTGTCGCACCTCCCGATCAGCATCTTCGACCGGGACAAGGCCGGCGACAAGCTGTCCGTTCGTCTGGGCATGGAGAACGAGTCCTATGTCTTCAACAGGGAAGGACAGGAACTCGCTCTCAAGCACCTGATCGTCGTCGCTCGCTCCGACGGGAACCTGCAGGCAATCGCAAGCCCGGTCAAGGATTCCCAGGAGACGAAGGTGTTCGAATCGACGAAACGGGTGACGGGCATTGTCTATACTACACGCAATATTTCACCCGACGAGGAGTTCGAGCCGTTCCTCGAACGGTTCTGTCGCCTTCTCCGCGCCGAAGCGGGGGCGTCCGCCGCATCCTGGCGGATTCTGGACCAGCCGCGATGATGCGGCACACAGATCGATCTGCATGGGAGACTACACCGTGAAACGAAAACTCGGGGCCCTGTTCCTGTCGTTCCTTCTCGCGTTGGCGACGTCCGGCTGCACCGAAGAGGGCCGCCTGGAAGACCGGATGAACTCGAAGGATCCGTCGGTCCGAAAGGAAGCCGCGCTGAAACTGGGCGATCGGGGCACGCCAAACGCCCTTCGCATTCTCCAGCTTCACGAGGACGATCCCGACTTCACCGTCCGCAACGTCGTCATCGAGCAGGTCAAGCGGATCAACAAGCAGACGTTCATGAAGTGACGCCCGTTCGGAGGATCAGAAGCGGATCTCGAACCCTCCCGCCGACGGAAGTTCGATGAACTCGTCTTTCAGGATCGCGACCTGTTCCACCTCGGAGTAGCCCGGCCCGCGCCGCATCGCGGTCAGATACTCGTCGACGGCGGCAACGCTGCCTTCGGCACAGAACTCGACCGCTCCGTCGGCCCGGTTCCTGACCCAGCCCGAAACCCCGCATGTAGCCGCCTGCCGGCGCGCGTATGCGCGGAAGCCGACCCCCTGGACGAAGCCGTGGACGACCCCGTGAACGCGGCGAAGCCGCTCCGCCGACATGGTCAGGGCCGCCCGATCGGCATCGACGGGCCGTCCCAGAACCGGATCAGGTCGCGCTGGTAGAGGAACAGCAGCGCCGACCGGGTTCCGGTGCGCGTGTGCAGAAGCCGTGCGAGGCAGTAGGTGTCGTTCCGGTGCCGCACGCCGGCCGCGGCCTGATACAGCCGCTTTTCGAGCGAATCGGCCACAGCCGGATCGACCTTTCCCTGAGACATCGCGAGGAACTTCCGGAGATTGATCCGTTCGGTCGTCAGGTGCAGGATCGAATCGGAAACCCCCTGCCATCGCGAAAGCAGATCGAGATCGACCGCGTCGATGAGGTGCGGCCGCTGGATCTGCGCCGCCGGAACGTGCGCGGACGCCAGGACGGTGAACCGCTGGGCGGCCGCCCGATGACGCAACTCCTCGAGAAACCGTCCGAGGCGTTCACCGGCTTCGGATGCGAGGGACTCGACGACGAGCACACGGCCGGCCCCTGCGGGGATCATCTTCATCAGTTCGGTGAGGGCATCCGCATCGTAGGGCGGAATCGCGCTGTCGGATCCGCGAAGGTACAGCGAATCCCGGACGGCGTTCGCCACGGCCTCGTAGAGGCTTTTCAGTTTCGGCCGGGCGGTGTCGCCTTCCGGCCCCTGGAGCGACGCTCCGGCGGCCAGTTCCGCCGCCGGCACCCGGCCGAGCCAGGAGGCGACCCGGGTCATCAGCTCTGCCGCCGTGTGTTCCATCGATATATATAGAACGCCATATTTCGACGAGAGATGAAGCGCCTGCTGCAGCAGGAACGCGCCTTTTCCCTCTTCCCGGGCGCCGGCGACCAGGTGCACCCGGTTCGGCTGCCAGCCGCCCCCGAGTTTCCGGTTGAGTTCGGTCCAGGGGGTGGCCAGCGCGCCGTCGGCGGAAACGCCCGCCGCGGCCCGTTCCGTCGCCTCGACCTTGAAGGGCCGGAACTCCGCCGGTCGTTTCCCGGCATCGAGAACCTGCGGCGCAGCCGGCCGCTCCGGTCTCGGCGCGGGAGCAATGCCGAGGCCCGTTTCGAAGCCCGCGGCAAAGCCGCCGCTCCCCGGGGGGGGAGGGAGCGGGGTTCCGCTTTCCACCGTCGCCTTCGCTTCGTCGAGGGCCTGTTTCGCCGCCGGAACGACGGCGACCTTCGCATCGACGAACTTCAGCCAGGTCTTCACTTCGCGCACGCACTCGTCGAGCGTCCGCTTCTTCCCGCAGAAGTCCGAGAACGCCGCGGTCCCGTAGGCGAAGTGCGAGGGGCCGACCCCGACCTTCGGCCGGTGAAGCGCGGGATGCACCGCGCCGGGAAGGAGGACGGGGATATCCCAGGAACAGGTCGTAAGCAGTAGCGTCCGGTCGACGGTCCTGACCAAACGGCCGTCTCCTCCGCGGATGCCGCCGATATTCAGAAGAAACTGGCGGTACCAGCTGGGCAACGCCGTGTCGAACGCCGAGCCGAAGACGCCGGGGTGCACTTCAATGCTGATCTCCTCGGGCGTCGCGAGAATCGCCATCGCCTCCTGCGGGACGCCAAGCTTCTTCAGGCTGTCGATGAACCGCACCGTGTCGTCATACACCGTCTGAAACCCGAGGACCTCGCCGGCCGGCTTGTAAGCCTTGCCGTCGACGACGATGAGCGTCCGCTCGTCACGTAGCAACCCCTCGAGCTCGGCGCGGGCCGGAAGTTCGGGAAGCCGTTTCCCGGCGGCCTCCAGCTGGATCGTCATCCCGTCGCAGGCGCACTCGTCGAGAAGCAGGTCGGACGCCCGCCGGACGGCGTGGGTCACGATCAGCGGCCCCCCGAGCGGGAGGATACCCGCTTTCAGGTCGAGCTCGACCTTGCTCTGATCGTCTTCCTCGAACCAGAAGGGGCTTCTGCAGAGGCCCTCCTGGTGCACTTTCAGCAGGTCGGGCAGCGTTTTGAGCTCGAAAACTTCCGGCTGTTTGCCGGATTCGGCCTTGAACGATACGAGACAGTGCAGAGACATCATCCCCTCCCGTCGTTACGGAAATTTTATTCCGATCGCTATACCAATTCTCCTGGGTATCTCCCAGCTCCGCAGCACGCCGCCGAACAGGTTCTGGTGGGCGCCCATGGCGTGGATGAACAGGTCCTCCCCGGTGTGGCCGTGGGTGTCTTGCATCGCATCCTCCACTTCGGGAGCGTGGAAGGTCAACCCGAACTTGGCGAAAACCACCGAGCCGAGCTGCAATTCGAACGTCCGCGACTCGTGGGCGGCGACGAGCCGGTCCAGCTCCGCCTTCGAAAAATCCACGCCGGGAAATGCGGCTTTCAGCCGCCCCGGAATCGCGTCCCCCTTCCCCTTGAGCTCGGCCGCGAGGGCGATCGTCGAGGTGGCGAGCGCGTTGAAGCGCGCGGGATCGAACGTTTCGATCACCTGCAGGCCGCCCGTCGCGTGGTCGGAAACCACGACGAGAAGGGCATCGTGGTTCGTCTTGACGAACTCGACCATCTTTCGAAGCGCCTCGTCCATCGCCCGCATCTGGGCTACGCCTTCGGCAGCGTCATGGGCGTGCATCGTGGCGTCGATTTTTCCGGCTTCGACCATCAGCAGAAACCCTTTGTCCCCGCGGTCGAGCAGGGAAACGGCCGCCGCCGCCATCTCGCTCAGCGTGGGCGTTTCGTCGCCCTTCCGCTCGAAGGAATACGGCAGGTAGGAGTCGGCGAACAGCCCCAGGAGCTTCGCGGAACGCCCGGCGACCGCCGAGAGCAATTCGCGCCGGTTGCTCACGACCCGGTATCCGCGCTTCACCGCCTCGTCGAGCTCCTTGCCGAACTTCTTCCGGCCGCCGCTCAGGAGCACCTCATACTCGCTGCGCACCTGTTGGGCGGCGATCGCTTCCTCCTCGTCACGGTCGTTCTGGTGTGCGGAAAACGCGGCCGGGGTGGCGTGCGTCAGGCGGGTGTCCGAGACGACGCCTACGCGGAACCCCCGCTTGCGCGCGGCCTCGAAGATCGTCTCGAGCGGCTTGTACTGGTCGTCGACGGCAATGCGGCCGTTGATCGTCTCACGCCCGGTCGAGAACTGGGAACCGGCCGCAGCGGAATCGTTCACCTGGCCGCCCTTGGGATAGCCGATCATGCGGCCCACGACGGGCAGCTTGTCGAGCGCCAGCATACCGTCGCGACCATGGAGGGCGGCGCGGCCGAGCGTGAGCATCGATGCGCTCATTCCGTCGCAGACGAACAGAATCACCTTCCGGGCAGGCTTGCCGATGATGCCCACGCGCCGCCGGATCGCCTCGTCGATCGTGATCGGCTCGGGATTCACCGGTGTGATCAGATCCGCAGGTCGGGCCTCCACGGGCGCCACAGTCGGTATCGCCTGCTGCCCAAGAACCGGTTGGAAAAATGCGAAAAGAAAGGCCCCCGCCAGAACGTATCGAATGGTTCGAAGCATGATTGTTTCCTTTCCTGTATCCCCGGGAGGATGATGTCCGGTAGATGATACCACAAGCCATCCCTCCGGCCGATTCCCGCTTCGAACCGGTGCAATCCATCCCCGCCCGTCCTTCGTTTTGCTCATCCGAATCGTGCCGCTGCTCGTCCGCCTGACTGCCCAAAAGTGATATACTTCCGGACAAGCCCGCTCGATATCAGGGCATTGCGACGCAAGGAGGGTCTTCTCTCATGCACACTTCGCGTTTCCCGTCATCCGGATTTCGGACATGGCTGCTGATCCCGTTCCTCACGCTGCTCCTCGCGGCAGTCATGGCCGGAACGGCCCATGCCGCACCTCTCGAGGTCACATGGAAACTCGTCCAGGAAGGCGATCTTCAACCCCTCGACTGGCGCCTGACCCTCGATTTCAGCAGGCCCGTCTCGGTACTCGAGCTGTCGAAGAAGATCAAATGTCTCACGGCGTCGGCCACGACCATGTTCACCGTCATCAACGCGACGGATACCGGGGCCCCCCTGCTGTCGCAGCCCCTGCCGAGCGAGCGGACTCGCTTCATTCTCGGTCCGAAACAGCCGGCGAAAAATCTCAATGACTGCCTGATCACCATCGCCCAGGGGCTTGCAGCCCCCGGAGGCGAGCCTCTCGAATCCGCCGTCCAGATCAAATTCGAGTGCCGCGAGACGGTGGACGTGCTCTCGGTGGAACCCTTCTACTCGCCCAGCGAGGGCCGAGGCATCGCCGTGACGGTTTCACGGCCGATCAATGCCGCCGCTCTCAAGCGCAAGCTCAGAATCCTCCCGCCCGTCGGCCGCATCCGGGTTCGAAAGACGGATGACGAAACGGCCAACGTATTCCACGTCACCGGCGGCCTCGAAACGGGAAAAACCTACCAGGCCGAGATTCGCGGCGGCGAAATCGAAGGCGACTCTTACATCTTCAACAAAGTCTCCGTCCCCTTCACCGCGAAAGGCCCGGCGGCGGACATCCGCTTCGAAGCCGACCGCTCCGTCATCGAGCTGCACAGCCGCCAGTTGGTGCCGGTCTCCGTCACCAACCTGTCCGGCGTGAGATGCCAGCTGACCCGAATCCCCCCGCTGTTCGCCCCGGAGTTCGCCGATCTGACGGCCCTGGCGCTCAATGACGCCAGACGGCCCCGCACGAGCTCCGCCATGCGCGCATCGGACGAGGTCGAAGAGGGAATCGCCTCCGCGGCCGTATTCGCCGAGCAGAAGATGGTCGAAGGCGTGGCCCGCCTCGAGGAAATGCGGACGCTGACCGCCCCCGCCGGAAGCAACACGAACCTCGCCTGGTTCACCGGCGATTTCGCCCAGTCGTCCGAGCCGTTCTTCGCGAACGGCGCCCCCGACAAGGTGCACCGACTCTCCCTTCCGCTCTCCTTCCGGAAGGAGGCAGCGAAGGGCGGCGCGTTCCTCGTCCAGCTGCTCGATCCCGAGCGGCCGGAGCTGAAGCACGCGACGCGCCTCTTCCAGATCACCGACCTTTCGATCACCTACAAGTTCAGTGCGACGCAGCTCCTGGTCTGGGTCACGTCGGTCGAAACCGGCAAACCGGTTCCCGATGCGGCTATTCTCCTGTTCACGCGCGACGACAAGCGGCTCGTTCTCGGCGCGACCGACCGCGACGGCCTTCTGGTCGCGACGAACGGGGCGAACTTCCCCGCCATCGACCTGTCCAGCGGGCCGGCGCATCTGACCGTCTTCCCCTTCAACGTCGCAGACTCGGCGATCGTCGTCGCGGCAAACGGCGACGACGCCGCGTTCATGCAGCTCGACACGAACCGGTTCCGCCCTTACAGCGTCACCCAGGCCCCCCCCGGCAACGTCACGCTCAAGTCCCGCAACGCGCATGCGTTCACCGAGCGCGGCATCTACAAGCCCGGCGAAACGGTCCACTTCAAGGCGACCCTCCGCGCCTACCGCGACAACGCGATCGTAGCCCCCCAAGGCGAAACCGTGACGATCGTCGTCACCGATGCCCGCGACGAGAAAATCCTCGATACCGACCTGGTCCTGAACGAGTACGGCACCTGTTCCGGCAGTCTGAAACTCAAGGAGTTCGCACCTCTCGGCCAGTACAATCTCAAGGTCATTCACACCCCTCCGGCGGCGCTCCCCACCGCCGCGTCCCTGACGGCGTCCGTCTGGAACTGGTTCTTCGGCGACAAAGAGGAAAAGACGACCGAAACGAAGCCGGGAAAGACCGAACTGGTCTCGGTCGGCTTCCAGGTCCAGCAGTTCGAGCCGCCGCGCCACTTCGTCGAAATCGAAACCGAGACGAAGAGCCGCGAGATCGAGCGCGTTCCCGGACGGCGTGAGACCGAAGAGTATCTGGAAGCGCGGATCGTCGGGAAATACTACACCGGCGGCGTCCTGCGCCACGCGAAAGTCCGCTGGACCGCGCGCATGGTCACGATCGAGCCGTTCGTCGAAGGCTACGGCGGCTACCATTTCGGCGGTTCCGGAAATGATTCGACCCTGATCGAGTCGGGCGAATCCCTGCTCGACAAGGAAGGGAGGCTCGCCGTTTCCCTGCCCGTCGACCGCGCGTTGATGAACGGCCCCTACGGCATCGAGATCAGCGCCACCGTCATGGACGTCGACGCCCGGCCGGCCACCCAGGTGACGACCTGGGAACCGAAAACGGCCATTCATGTCGGCATGACGAGGCTTCCCGATCTGAACGAACGCGACGAGGCGTCGCTCGACGTCATCGCGATCGGCGCCGACGGCAACCGCCGGGATTCCGGCTCCGTCAGGCTCGACATCCTCCGCAAGCGCTGGTTCTACACGCAGAAGCGCGACGAGGACGGCAACATCTTCTACCGCTGGGACCAGGGTTGGATCCGGACCCTGACGACGACCCAGCCGATGTCGGGCGGCAAGGCCACGTTCGACCTGTCGTTCGACGATTCCGGCGAGTATAAATTCGAAGCGATATATATTTGCGATGACGGTGAGTTCAAATGCAGCCAGGTCGCCGAGGTCGGCTACGTGTATGAGAGCGGCGATGACGACGAGGACAGCCGCACCCGGCGCCGCAGCGACAGCGAGCTGGTCCTCTCGGTCGACCGCGCGGCGCTCAAGGTCGATGAGTCGGCCCGTGTCGACTTTTCCCTGCCGCGCGCGGCTTCGCATGCGCTCATCACCTGCGAGCGCGACCGCATTTTCGAATGGCGCGTGGTGCCCCTGAACGGGCGTCGCGGCTCCTTCGAGATGAAGTTCGGCGCCGACTGCCGGCCGAACGCGTTCGTCACCCTGACGGTGCCGTGCGGCCGCACCTCGATGACCACCTACCGCAGCCAGCTCGACGTGGGAGCTCCCCGCATCTTCTACGGCGTCGCCTCCGTCGATGTCCGCAACGCGGTCGAAGGGTTGAAAGCGATCATCGCCCCCGACGAGACCGAGGGTAAGGGCGACCTGCGCGGCCGGCCCGGCGAACCCCGGCGCCTGACGTTCCGCGTCACCGACGAGAAGGGTCAGGGAACGACGTGCGAGATGGCCGTCTGCGTCGTCGACGAAGCGGTTCTCGCGCTGACGGGCTACGTCACGCCGGTCCTCTCGCGCCTGCTCAACTTCTCGCTCCCCCTCTCCGTCTTCACGGGCGACCTGCGCCTGTCCCTCCTGACCCAGGAACTGTTCAAACTGTTCGCGACGAATCCGCTCACGGGCGGCGACATGGGCAGCGGTGCGCTTGCCTCCGACATGGCCCTGCGCAAAGATTTCCGGCCGGTCGCCTACTGGAACCCCGCGTTGTATACCGATGAATCCGGAAACGCGGCGATCGACTTCACCCTCCCCGACTCGACGACGGCCTACCGCGTCTACGTCGTGGCGCTGAGCACAGGCACCGCGTTCTGCACGGCCCAGCGCAACATGATCGTCACGAAGGAGTTCTACCTCCAGCCCGGGATGCCGCGCTTCCTGACGGCGGGCGACGAGGCGTTCTTCCCCCTGTCGGCCTGCAACAAGACCGATACCGCGGGCAAGGCGAGCCTGGCCGTCGCCGAGACGACCAACCTGACGGCGACGCTCGATGCGCCCGAAGCCGACCTGGCACCGCTGACCAACACCGTTGTGCGCACCCGCCTGGCCGCCGAGAACGGCCCCGGTGAGGGGGCGATCACCCTCAGCGGCCGGTACGGCGATTACAAGGATGCAATCCGGCTGCCGCTGCCGATCGTTTCGAAACACACGGTCCTCACGAAAACCCAGCAGGGCTCGGGCACCGGGAAACAGGAAATCGGATTCGACCCGCCCGCCGGCGTCGCCGAGATGCCCGCCCAGGAACGGAAAAACACGCTCCGGGCAACGCTGACCCTTACGACGACCCAGCTGTCGCGCCTGACCCCCGGCATCAAATATCTGCTGCAATATCCCTACGGCTGCATCGAGCAGACCAGCTCGGGCATCATCCCCCTCGCGGCGATCCGCGCCCTGGTGAACCAGGGACTGATGCCGGGAATCACCATCGCGGAAGTCGACAAGTTCCTCCAGAGCGGCGTCGACCGCGTCCTGCGCATGCAGACGCCGGGCGGCCTCTTCGCCTACTGGCCCGGCGAACGCACGGGAAGCTGGTGGGGCACCCACTACGCGATGTTCGCCCTGTCCCTCGCGAAACAGGTCGGCTTCGACGTCCCCCAGGAGCGGCTCGACAAGGCCGTCAAGGCGGTTCGCGACCTGCTTCTCGGCAAGGAGCAGAGCGGATGGCGCAACTACAGCATGAACGACCTCGCGGCCGTCAATCTCGCCCGAAACGGGGCCCTGTCGGCGGATGAACTGACGTCGCTCATGACCGGAATGACGAACCGCGAATTCGAGTCCCAGGCCCTGCTGCTCTGGGCATCGGCGATCGTCAAGAACCAATCGGTCGACCAGCTGAAGAAACAGCTCAAAAAACTCACTCCTACGATCTCCGACAGCTACAGGGACTGGACGAACTCGAGCGTCCGCGAGGTCGCGGCGACCCTGCTCGCGACGCTGATCATCGAAGGCGCCACGAAAAAGGCCGACGAACTGGCCGGCATGCTCCTCAGATCGGTCAGCACCGAGGGCCGCTGGAACTCCACCGCCGACACCGGCTGGGCGCTCTTCGCCTTGGCCCAGTATTTCGAGAAGAAGGACGTGATGTCCGACAGGGAACTCCCGGTCAGGATCCTCCACGCCGGCAAGCCCGCGATCGAAGCGACCGTCGGGAAAACCGGCGCAGAACTCGTGCTCGACGCCGAGGCCCTGCTGGCGACCCCGTCCATCGTGCTCGAGGGGCCGGAAAAGGCTCTCCTTCACTGGGCGTTCCGATTCGAACATCCGGACCCCGCCTCGCGATCCGAAGACCTCGACAAGGGCTTCCGCGTCGTCAAACGCGTCGTGAACCTCACGGGCAGCGAAACCATCCGGGTCGGCGATCTCCTCAAGATCGTCGTCGAGTTCGAAGATTCGTTTCACCGGTCCAACCGATGGTGCGACTTCCAGTATGTGGCCCTCGAGGATCCCCTGCCGGCTGGTTTTATAGCGATCAATACGGCGCTTCGCACCGAAACCCCGGCGAGATCCTCGTCCGACGACGAGGAAGAGTCGGACGCCGATGACGACAACCCCGAGTGGTATTCCGCCTGGGAGGACGGCTGCTACAAGCTCCAGCCGGACCATTTCGAAATGCGAAACGACAAGGTCCTCGCCTTCAAAAACCGACTCTGGAGCAACCGGTTCAGGTTCACCTACTTCGCCCGGGCGGTCTGCGAAGGCACGTTCTGGATGCGCCCGACCCACGTCTCGCTGATGTACGAGCCGGATTATTTCGGCATGACGACCGGCGAGAGCATCCGCATCGAGCCCGCCGCGAAATGAGGCGGGCGGCGTTCTGAACGTTCGGGCCGGCCGCCTCAGGGCGGCCGGCCGTTCTTTTGCCCGAACCATGCGTTTCCTCGAACCTCCGCAGGAACGGCCCCCCGTTCCGTTCGCCCTGAGCCTGTCGAAGGGCGAGAACCCGTTCGTGCTTCGACAGGCTCAGCACGAACGGAGTCCAAAAACCTGACGGGGATATAGTATCTTTTGAAATATATCAAATATATTTTATTCATCGCCGTCGCATGTTTTCTTTTCGCGGCGATCTGCTGGAAACCGGCCGTGCGCCTGCTCGTTCCGGACGCCGCCGGCTTCGTCCGGGCGGCGCTGGCGGCCGACGGCGGTGCCTTTCTCGCGCGCGACGGCACCCTGCTGCGCCTGTTCACCAGCCCGTCGGGAGACATCCGGCTCGACACCCCGCTGGCGAGTTGTTCCCCGCTGCTGATCGACGCTCTGCTGGCCGCGGAGGACCGCTCGTTCTTCCGTCACGGAGGCTTCGACCTCGCGGCAATATGCCGGGCCGCATGGGACAATCTCCTCGAGCGACGCATCGTTTCGGGAGCGAGCACGATCACCCAGCAGGTGATGCGCATTTCCCGGCCGCGCCCGAGGACCCTGGCGGCGAAGGTATCCGAACTGTTTCTCGCCGCGCGCCTCGAGCAGCAGATGAGCAAGCGGGAGATCCTCTCCGCCTACCTGAACCTGGCCCCGATGGCAGGCAATCTGCGCGGCAGCTGGGCCGGCGCATACCTGCTGTTCGGCAGGGAACCGGCGGCTCTCGATCTCGCCCAAGCCGCGACGCTCGCCGCCCTACCCCAGTCTCCTTCGCGCCTCAATCCGTGGCGTCCGGAAGGCGCAAAGCGGCTGAAAGCGAGACGAAACTGGGTCCTTTCGCGCATGGCGAAGCTGAATCTCGCCGATCCGAAAACGTGCGCGGCGGCGGCCCGAAAGCCCCTCGGCATCCGTCCCTGGAAACTCCCCCTCGCCTGCCCGCATTTCACGGACTGGCTGTTCGCCGAGACCGGCACGCCGACCGGCCGCCTGACGACGTCCATCGACGTCGACGTCCAGCGCCGTCTCGAAAACGTGCTGAAATCCCACCGGAGCCGGCTGGCCCGGTCGGGCGCCCGCCAGGCGGCGGGGCTCGTCATCGACACCCCGACCATGTCGGTGCTCGCGATGGCCGGCTCTCAGCAGTGGGGCCCGGAAACGGGCGGGTTCAACAACGGCTGCACGGCCCGCCGATCGGGCGGCTCGATTCTCAAGCCATTCCTGTACGCACTCGCGCTCGAAAAAGGGTTTTCCGCCTCGTCGGTCATCTCGGACACCCTCCAGACCTTCCGGACGCCGCAGGGCGATTATCTCCCCGTCAACGCCGACCGCCGTTCGTACGGCCCCATCACCGTGCGAAGCGCCCTCGGCAACTCGCTGAACATCACCGCCGTCAAGATGCTGAACGCCCTGGGAGGCAGGACGTTTTACCGTCTGCTCGCCAGCCTCGGCCTCCTTCCGCCCGATGAAGCGCTGGCAGACGTTTACGGCCTCGGTCTCGCCATCGGGAACCCTGAACTGTCGATGACCTCCGTCGCGGCCGCCTACGGCATGCTGGCACATGCCGGCCGCCGGGTCGCGCTGCGGGCGACGCCGGGGCCGGCTTCTATATCTTTCGAAATTGTATCTGCCGCTACAGCCTGGATCACCCTCGAAATGCTCGCCGATCCATCGGCCAGGCTTCTCACGTTCGGCAATCCGCAGTTCTTCTCCTACCCCTTTCCCGTCGCCATCAAGACCGGTACGAGCACCAATTATCGCGATGCGTGGCTGTTCGGCGTCACCCCGCGGTATATCGTGGGGCTGTGGGCGGGCAACTTCGACGGCGCGCCGACCTACGGCCTTTCCGGGGCGACCGCCTGCGGCCCGATGGCGCACGATCTCCTGACGGAACTTCAGTCCGGCGGCATGAGCGGCTGGTTCCGGCAACCGTCCTCCGTCGTGACGGCCCCCGTCTGCGGCATCTCTGGGAAACGCCCGACCCGCTTCTGCCCCGTCAGAACGACCGAACTCTTCGTCCGCGGCTCGGAGCCATTCGAGGACTGCAGGTTCCACGAGCGCCAGGGCCGCTTCCACGAACTCCCCCCCGAGTATGCCGGCTGGCTCCAGGCCCGCGGCATCTCCCGGACGGCTGATCCGTTCGTGCTCGCCGGCGGCCTTGAGCTCGGAGATCCCCTCGCCCCCCTTCCGGGCAGCCACCCCGACGGCCCGGGCGTTCATCTCAGAAACTCAGCGTCCGGCTCTTCCGAGATCGCCTCTTCGGCGATAATTCCGGCGCCGCCGGTCGCCGCGACCGCCGCGGGGATCCTCCGCGTCTCCCGCCCGGATACAGACGCCGTCGGCTGGGGACGAATCAGCATCGTCTCGCCGCACGACGGCGACCGGTTCGTCCGCTCCACGGACGAGGACAACCTCGTCCGCCTGCGGGCGATTCCCGAGGCCCCCCTGACCGAAGTCATCTGGCTCGTCGACGGCCTCGAAACCGCCCGGGTCGGCCCGCCTTACGAAGCGTTCTGGCCGATGCAGCCCGGCGCTCACACGATCACCGTCCTCTCGCCCGGCGAGGAGGCCGCCCAGATCCGCATCACCGTCGAGTGAAACACCCCCGCCCGTTCCTGTATAATGGGTACACGTTCAAGCAGGGACGAACTCGATCTGCCGGAGCACGCACATGGATTATATGCATAAATATATAACTCCGTCCGTTTTTCTGTTCATCGTCTTTTCGTGTTTCCTTCTTCCGTTCTTCGGCGGCGTGGAAACCAGCGCGGAGTCATCGAATGAAGCCGGATCGCCGAAAACCGCTCGCGCGCGGAAGGCGCCGCTTCCCTCCGGCTGGATGGAAGTCGCCTTCATCGATGTCGGCAAGGGCGACGCGGCCATCGTCCGGCTGCCGGACGGGAGAACGTGCCTGATCGACACGGGCTACGCAAAATCGGCCGACACGCTCGTCGGGAATCTCGAGAAACGCGGCATCCGCACGCTCGACCTGGTCGTACTCACGCATCGGCACAAAGACCACGCGGGCGGCTATCCGGCGATCGCGGAAGCGTTCCCCATCGCCAGGGTTGTCGAGCCGTATGATCCGCGCGACCCTTCTCGGACGCTCCGCGTCAAGCCCGGAAACGTCCTCATCGAAGGCAAGGGATACAAGCTCACCGCGCTCGGTCCGTCGCGGTCGCATCCCGACGAGAACGAAGGCTCTCTCGTGCTGAAGCTCGAGTTCGCCAATGTCTCTTTTCTCTTCGCAGCCGACGTACTCGCGGCCGGGCAGGAGGATCTGCTGAGGCGGGGCATCGACCTGCGCGCCGACGTTCTCAAGGTTCCCCATCACGGCACGTATAAAGGCGGGTCGGCGACTCCCTTCTTCATGGCCGTCCGGCCGAAATACGCGATCATCACCTGCGACGCGGGAGAGGGCGACGTCCCCGACGACGGCGTCGTGGAAAAGCTCCAGAATGTCGGCGCCACAGTCCTTCGGACCGACGAAACCGGGAACGTCGTGTTCCGCAGCGACGGCAGCGATCTGCTGATGAAGCCCTGACGGCTACGACCACGAACCGGGCTCCCGCCTCGCAGACGGGAGCCCGGTTCGTTTCAGCCGAGCGTCTCGAGGTAGGCCATCAGCAGGTCGCGCGTGGCCTTCAGTCCCGTTTCGTGGGTGCGCTCGCAGCCGTGCGAGGCCGAGACGCCAGGGCCGATCAGCCCGACGCGCAGGTCGTGACCGGCGCGAAGCGCTGCCGAACCGTCCGAGCCATAGAACGGAAATACGTCGACCTTGTGAGGAATCTTGCGTTCTCTGGCCAACGCGACGAGCTTGCGACGCATGCCGAGATCGTAGGGCCCCGACGAGTCCTTCGCGCAGATCGAGACCGAGTATTCGTCGCCCGCGACGCGGTCGCCCACGACGCCCATGTCGACGACCAGCATCTCGCGCACCGGCGCCGGAATCCCGGCGCAGGCGCCATGACCGACCTCTTCGTAGGTCGTGAAAAAGAAGCAGACCGGCAGTTTCTTCAGCTTCGTCGGGCCGAGCTCGAGCAGGGTCGACAACATGACGGCCGAGCCGGCCTTGTCGTCGAGAAAGTGCGCCTTCACGAAGCCCGTGTCGGTGCGCTCAAACCTGGCGTCGAAACAGACGAAGTCGCCCACCCCGATGCCGAGCTTCTCGACGTCGGCCGCTCGCCGCACCTGAGCGTCGAGCCGCACATGCATGCTCTCGGGCTTCCGCTCGGTCGTCTCGGCGGCCCGATTCACGTGGGCGGCCGGGTTATTCAGCAGGAGCGTCCCGCGGTACCGCTTTCCGCCGTCGGTGCAGACCGTCAGGTAGTTCCCCTCGAACGACGGCAGGAGCGGGCCGCCGATCTTCGTGATGGCGAGGGTGCCGTCCCCGTTGACGTGGGTGACCATCGCCCCCAGCGTATCCACGTGGCCCGACACCAGGAGGGTCGGCGCCGCGTGACAGCCAATGAGAACCCCGCCCTTATTGGTCAGACGCCCCGGAATGCCATTTTTCGCGGCGGTTTCCAGGAGCCAGCGGGCGATCTCTTCGGTGAACCCAGAAGGTGAGGGAATCTCCTCGAGTTTCTGGAGAAGGGAAACGATATGTGCCGGTTCACTCGTGATGCGAGCCATGCTTCAATCTCCGCGATGCTGATGAGATGTTGTTCCTGAAACAACGTCACTTCTTATTGAATACTTCAGGATATATCTTTTTGGCGCACTCGGGGCAGATGCCGTGGCTGAAATCCGCACCCGAGTGTTTGGCAATATACTCTTCGATATGCTCCCAGTATCCCGTGTCGTTGCGGATTTTCTTGCAGGCGGAGCAGATCGGCAGAAGACCGCTCAGCGTCCTGACGTTCGCCAAGGCATCCTGGAGTTCCCTGATCAGCTTTTCGCGCTCCGCTTCCGCCTGTTTCTGGAAGGTGATATCGCTGATGGTCGAAAGGAGCGAGTCCTGGCCATGGATCGTCAATTTCTCGGACGAAAGCAGGATCGTCCGGAGCTCCCCCGACTTTCGCCGCATCGTCACCACGAAATCATGCACGGCGCCCTTCGCCTCAATTTTCTGGACGAAAGCAACCCGCTCGCTTTCCGACAGCCAGAGGTTCAATTCCAGCGTCGTCTTGCCGATCATCTCCTCCGGAAGATAGCCGCTCATCTTCGCGTATCCTTCGTTGACCTCGAAGATCCGGCCGTCCTCGATCCTGGTCAGCATGACGCCGTTGGGCGACGAGTGAAACGCTTTGGAAAACTTTTCTTCCTGCAGGGTCACGTCGATGAGCAACCGCTTGTTCACCATGAGCATAAGCGTATAGGTAAGAAGAATGAGAATGAGCTTATAGAATAACAATATATATTCTTCAAACGCCCCCGCGCGCAGCCAGTCCTGTCCAACGCTTCCAAACGCGAGGGCATGCACGATCCGGCAGAAATTGAGCAGGTTCAGCGCCCCGTAGACAAGTCCGACGCCCAGCGTCACGGATCTCATTTCCTTCTCCACCCGGAATATCAGCAACCAGGAACACTGAAGGCCGATGATCAGCCAGAAAGTGCAGAGATTCAGATTTCTCATGTTCAGATCGGGCTGAACAGCGGTAAACCAGGCATGGATCACCGCGAATATGCCGATCAGGACGACGTTGTGACCATGCCGGCCCGGCTTCCCGGCGAATCGTTCCAGGCCGATGAATCCGAGCAGGGTTCCGATCAGAAAGATGGCATTCGTCACGACGAGGGTCACCCAGCTGACGGTTGAGCCTCTCGTGAAGAGAAGAATCAGCCCGCCGGTCTGGCAGAGAAAATCCAGTACGTTGAAGAAAAGGCCGTCATACCGCTGCCGGTTCCGGTACCACAGCAAGCCGACGATCCCGGTGCAGATGCAGTTGGTGATCAGCGTCGTGAAGACGATCGTTCGCATGTCGAGAAGGCTCATGGATCACTCTTTTCCCTAACACGCCTGCGGCGAGATGCCAAAAATCCCGACCGCTTCAGCCCTGCCCTTCACCTGAACGGCTCCGAGCCCGGCGAACCGGCTTTTCATCTCGTCAGAAAGCCTCGAAAGCACCGCTTCGGAAATGACGATCGGCCGGTCGTGCTCTTTCGTGAGGGTCTCGAGCCGCGACGCCGTGTTGACGACGTCGCCGATGACGGTGAACTCTCGTCGCTGCTCGCTGCCGACCGGGCCCAGCAGGACCGGCCCGTGATGGATGCCGATTCCCGACCGGAGCAGGGGCAGCTGCCGGAGCGTCCATTCGGAACGCAGGATCGCCAGTTCCTGCTGCATGCGCAGAGCCGCTTTCACGGCCGCCTCGCACGGAGATGCCAGCGGCGTGAGACCGCCGAACGTGGCCATGATCGCGTCTCCGATGAACTTGTCGACCACCCCGCCCTCGGCCTGGATGCAGCCGACCATCTCGTCGAGATACCGGTTGAGGTGGTCGACGACGGCGGCCGGCGCCATGCTTTCGCAGAGGGTCGTGAACGATCGGATGTCGCAGAACAGAACGGTCACGTCGCGCGTCTCGCCGCGCACGGCTTCGGACGACATCAGCCGGTCGCGCACTTCCGGGCTGACATACTGGCCGAACAGCCGGTCGAGATAGGCGCGCTCGCGTTCTTTCTCGATCATCCGCCCGATCATGCGCCGCACCGACCTGGACAGCACGCCGACGGCGATCCCGGTCAGCACGAGCATCATCGCCTTGAACCCCCACAGGAGAGGGTCCTTCAGGTCCTGCAGGAACAGCGCGTCTGGCCCGGTCACATGCTGGAGATGCGCCCGCGCGAACTGGTAGGCGGCGAAAAACTGGCCGGCGGCAAATATACTTGACAGAATAGATACTCGCGCCTGCATCCAGAACCCGGTCAGCACGACCAGGAAGAAGTACAGGTACGACGGCGGCCCGGTGAGATACGTGGCGGTGCCGGCCGGCAGCAGGGCCCACGAAACGACGAAGATGATCGTCGGAAGCGAAACCAGCGGCAGAACGACCATCCAGGGTTTCTCCGCCGGAATGGCGTCGCGCCGGGCGAGCAGATACAGACAGAACACCGCGAAGCCGCAGATGAACGCCCAGACCGCCGGAATCATCATGCCAGGCACGAGACCGAAGTGTCCGGCACCCGCCAGCACCCCCCCGGCCATGAACCCGAACAACGCCCCGGCCAGAAACGCCGGCCTCAGCGTCGCATTGATCTCCCGCCGCACCTCCGGCAGCAAGGTATCGCCCGACAGGCACAGGCTCTCGGGGCCGCGCTCAATCGAAGCGGTCTCACCCGTCATACCGAAATCCTCATCACCGCCCCATCATACCACACCCGCCCCAAGCCGATGATTCGCAGGGGAACCCCGCATTTCTTCTGTAGGGGCGGGTTTCAAACCCGCCCTCCCCGGATCACCTCATCATCCGCCGCTGATCAGGTGGATGATGTCGATGGCAGCCCCGTCCGGGACGGGGGTGACGTCGTAGTTTTCGCGCGGGATGTAAACCCCGTCGATCTTCACGATGAGCAGCGGAAACGAGTATTTCTTCGCCTTGATGACGTCCGAAACGGTCATGTCTTTCACGTATTTCAGCGGTTCGCCGTTGACTTTCAGCATGTTTCGTCGAATCTCCCCGTTACGAGTTTTGGACCGAGACCTTCATCCGGCCCCAGCAGCAGTTCCATGACACGATTGGCCTGCATGTGCGCGACGATGCCCACGCGCGGGGCCATCAACCCGCGGCCGGGGACGGCCTCGCTCGTCTCGTCGCCGCAGACGGTCATGCTCCCGGAAACGCGGGTGCGCAGCCGGTCGTTCCCGCCCCACCCCGCCATGCCCGAGCCCAGCACGATCGGCTTGTCGGGAAACGCCTTCATCGCCGCATCGACGAGCATCGCCTTCTGATCGGCCCGGTCGAACGCCTCGACCAGCACGTCGACGCCGACGAACACGGACGCCACGGTCCCAGGAACGAGCTTCTCGCCCCAGGTTTCGACCCGGACCGCCGGGTTCACCCGGGCGATCGTCGCCTTGAGCGCCTCGACTTTCGGCATGCCGAGCTGATCGATAAAATATTGCTGTCTATTCAGATTGGTCGGCTCGACGATATCGAAATCCGCCAGGACGAGCCGCCCCACTCCCACGCGGGCGAGCGCCAGCGCAACCGTCGAGCCCAGCCCGCCGCAGCCCGCGATGCCGACCGAGCCCTTCTTCAGCTTCGCATGCACCCGCGGCGTATGTCGCGCCGCGAGCAACGCATCGAGCCGTTCCGGCGTCGGCACGATCCCGCGCCTGACGAACACGATCGAATCGCCTTCTTCGGGAACCGTCTCCCCACTCACAGGATACCCGTTCAAGACGAACAGATCCGCACCCGGGCAATACGCCTCGGAGATGCGTTTCAGGTTCATCCCGCGTTCGATATCCGCATTCTGCTCATTGACGATGCATTTCATATCCCGCCCCTTCAAACCATACCGTAAGGGCGGGTTTCAAACCCGCCCCTACACATGCGCTATTCAGGAAAAGATCTTCTTATCGCCATCGATCGCGAACAACTCCCCGAAAACCACCTCGTTCTCCTCGTCGAGTTCATACGGCAGGAAAACGATCACCGAGTAGTCATCCACATGATCGAGCGCGAACGCCACACAGTCCCGCTCCTTCTTTTTCCCGGGCGGCACCGCCCGCACATCGCTGACGATCGCCGTAGCGACAGCCTTGTTCGCATCCGCAAACCCCTGCATCTTCTCCTCGAGAAACGCCGTCAGCACATCCTGGTCGCTCTCCTCATCCGCCTTGGCCGCAACCTTCTTCACCCGCCGCGCCTTGTCGAGATACGCCCCAAACGGAAGAAATCCCCCCTCCTCCCGAAGCATCTCCCGCACCGGCTCGATCAACGCCTTCATCAACAACTCCACATCCGCCTGCGTATCGCCCATGCAATCCCTCCCCTGCAACGTTTTCCAACACCCCTCCATCATACTCCCCGGCGCCGCCGAGAGAAAGCAACCTTGTCTTTGCCAGCGTCCCTGCTATCAATATCAGAAAAAAATATGACCGTTTTGATATATATATTTATATATATTTCATACCACTAAGGCTTGTGTCATGCATTTGAAAATGCCAGGCAGGGATTGCCAGGGAAGCGCGATGACGCGGTGGCTCAGCTTCAGTTTTCGAGGTGCGCGGCAGATCACAAATTCTTCTTTCGCCAACGGGTATTCGTCGAGGAAATCCTCGAGATGCCGGATATCCGCGGCGGGATGTAGCGCATACGCGCAATTTTCGCCGAAAATGGAGTCTATGTCCACGAAATTCCATCCTCAGACCTGGTTCGACATCTTCACACGATACTATACTGATACACATATAACATTCCATCATTTTCGTATTGATCGATCACAAATGGGAAAAAAGTTCGTCGAATCCACTGGTATTCGGGATCGTTGCTTAGGCGCTATTTTTGAACAGGGTCTTTCCGGGCGTGGCGGTTGAGCATGGCGACGAGCTCTTCTTTTCGGTATGGCTTGCGGATGCTGTCGGTGAAGCCGTATTCGGCGGGCACGGCCATGACGGGGTCGTCCGAGTAGCCGCTCGAGGCGTAGACCGGCATCTCGGGATACGCTTTCCGGAGCCGGACGATCGCCTCTTTGGTGTCCATTCCGCCCGGAACGGTCAGGTCGAAGAACGCCCCGTCGACGGGGGCGCCGTTTTTCGCGGCCTCGGCACAGATCTGCAGGGCTTCTTCGCCGTCTTTCGCCTCGAGAATCGTGTAGCCCATTCCCTCGAGGAAACGGCCGAGGATCTCCCTGATGGAGGGCTCGTCATCCATGATCAGTATTCTTCCCCTGCCCTGATGGGAAACCGCGGTCTGGACCGCTTCGGTAACGACGTTCTGTTGCGAGGCGGGCAGGAACACATGGAACGTCGATCCTTTTCCCACCACGGATTCCACCTCGATACATCCGTCGTGCTTCTGGACAATGGCGTAACAGGTCGCCAGTCCCAGCCCATGTCCCTTCTGCTTCGTGGTGAAGAAGGGATCGAAGATGCATTTGAGGTGTTCGGGCGGGATGCCGACCCCGGTATCGGCAACGGAGAGCCTGATGAACTTTCCGGGCTTGAGAAGCCTGTTCTCACGCTCTTTCACGACGCAATTCTTCGCGGATATGACGATGCGCCCGCCCGCCGGCATGGCCTGCTGGGCATTGATCACGATGTTGTCTATCACCTGCCCGATCTGGCTCTTGTCGAAATCGGCCAGCCAGAGGTTTTCATCGATGTCATAATCGCAGGCGATTTTGGATCCTGCGAGAGCGAACGAGGCGCTTTCCCTGATGAGAGGCCCGAGTTCGGCCGTTTTGCGCTGGGGCGAACCGCCCTTGGAAAACGCGAGCAACTGCCGGGTGAGGTCCTTGGCGCGGCTGAAGGCGGCCATCGATTTTTCGAGATACAGGGCAACCGTCTTGTCGGCCGTCATCTCGCGGGCAAGATCGATGTATCCGAAAATCCCGGCCAGCATATTGTTGAAATCATGGGCGATGCCGCCGGCAAGCACGCCGAGAGAGTCGAGCTTGTCCGTGCGCTGAAGGACGTCGAGCAGTTTCTGCTTTTCCGTCATATCGCGGAACACCAGCACCACGCCGATGGTCACGCCGTTCTGATCCATGATCGGGGCGCCACTGTCTGCGACAACCCGCTCAGTTCCGTCGCGAGCGATGAGAAGCGTGTGGTTGGCGAGCTCGATGATCCGGCCGGTCGCCAGCACTCGTTCGGCCGGGTTTTCGCACGGCTGGCGGGTTCCCTCGTTGATGATCCGAAAAACCGTCGACAGCGGGCGCCCCTGGGCCTCGCTCTGAAGCCAGCCGGTAAGCTCTTCCGCCACCTTGTTCATGATGACGACGTTACCCTGCGTGTCGGTGGTGATGACCCCGTCGCCGATGCTCCGCAGGGTCACCGCGAGACGCTCCTTCTCGGCGGCGAGCGCCGCTTCGGCCACCATGCGTTCGGTGATGTCCTGCGCGATCTCGACGACGCCGACGACGTTGCCTTCGGTGTCGAAAACCGGCTCGCCGCCTTCCTGCCAGATCTTTCCGTTCGGGCTGTGCACGATGATATGCTCCGACTTGCCGGTCTGAATCGCCTTGAGCGAAGGGCAATTGGCGCACGGCCTGACGGAGTCGCCCCAGATCGAGTAGCACGGGCGGCCAACCATATCCTCGGGCCGCTTGTTGACGGACTCGGCGGCGGCCTTGTTCGCCCAGAGGATCTTCAGCCCCTTGTCGACGAGGGCGATATTCGTGGTGATGCCGTTCAGAATCGCATTTTTCTGGGCTTCGCTCGCCCGCAAAGCCTCTTCGGCCTGCTTGCGCTCGGTGATGTCGATGAAGCTGGTGACGATTTCGACGATTTCACCCGCGCCGTCAAGGGCCGGAAAGCCGTTGAGAGCGATCCATACGATTTCCTGAGCGCCGCCTTTGGAAATACCCATCAGGAGGTTATGAATCGGCTGTTTTGTGCGTGAAATGCGGTTCACGGGATACTCTTCGAGCGGCAGGGGCAATCCCGCCTCATTCACAAATTTCCATGCCGGATCGAGAGCCGTTTTCCCTCTCATCTGGTCATCGGTCAATCCGAGTAATTCCGATGCCCTCGGATTGCTCATGATAATCGAGGTATCGGGCGCATGGACGACGACTCCGGCTTCGAGACTCGACAACAGGGTGCGATACCGCTCTTCGCTCTTGCGCAACGCCTCTTCCGCCCGTTTGCGCTCGGTGACATCCGAGAAAATGCCGCACACGCCGGTTACCAGGCCGTTCGCGTCCCGAATCGCACTTTTGATCGTCCGTATCCAGGTCTCCTGGCCGCCCAGCAGGTATTTCTCGATCAATTCTTCCGATTGTCCGGTACGGATGATTCTCAGATCATCAGCCCGATACTTTGCGGCGAGCTCCGGGGAAAACAGATCCTCGTCGGTTTTTCCCACCACGTCTTCCGGCCGCACCCCGAGATCGCCGGCCAGGTTGGCGTTGATAAAGATATAGCGGGAGTCCAGATCCTTCATGAAAATCTTTTGCGGAATGTTCTCCAGCAGGGTGCGATATCTGGCTTCGCTTTGTCGTAAAGCCTCTTCCGCCAGTTTTCGCGTCGCTTCCGATTGTTCCAGTTCCTGAATTTTTCGCATCAGGAGGGTGTTTTCCTCGAGCAGTTCCTGGTTCGTTCGGTGTAGCCCCTGCATCTGGTTCTCCTGTAACGGACAAAATCATCGGTGCGGTTCACTATACCACAGAGTTTCATGCCCCCCGCTTCGGCATCACCATTCGGCCCGCACCAGCATTTTTATTGAGTCCTGCTGAATGAAAACCAACCGTTCGCCCTGAGCATGTCGAAGGGCGAAATGAGGAACCATCGGCAAGTGGCTGTTCGTGCTTCGACAAGCTCAGCACGAACGGAGACACGAAGCTGGTTTTTGATATGCAGGACTCAATAACAGTCCCGCGCATCGGCCGCACCCGTGCGAGCCGGGCGAAGCCCTGGAAACGAAAAGCGGGAGAGGAGCGGTTTCAGCCGTCCCCTCCCGCTTTCCTTCGTTTTCTAGAGGAACTTTTTGACGACGTCGACGACCTCGGGGAAATCGATGCCGAGTTTTTTCAGCGTTTCGAGAGTCGGGACGGCATCCTTTGTCCAGCCGCGGCGTTTGTAGACGGCGTCGCATAGTTTCTGATATCGATCTTCGCGCCATTTCCGGTGAAGGGCGATCTTCTCATCGACCGACTTTCCGGACGGATCGACGCCGATCTGCTCTTTCAGCTGCTTGTCGTAGCGCTCGGCGCGCGACTCGTACTCCTCGCGGGTGACGGGGCCGGTCGAGCGGTACGGCGCCTGGTCGAACTTGCGGAGGCCCTTTCCCATGCGCAGGTTGAAGACGCGCTGGAAGTTGTAGACGCGCTCGGACATGAAGACCAGCTCGTCACGGTTCATCTCGCGGCCGGTGATGCCCGAGAAAAGATCGCAGTAGTTCTGCAGGTGAGAGGGCACTTTCGCGGCCTCCATCGGGCTGTTCGCCTTGCGGTTGTCCTCGGGCTCGACGTCGTTCCATGGCAGTTTGCACAGCCCGTTCAGGCCGAACCAGGTGCGGAACATTGGGAAATAGTGCAGAGCCTCGGCCTTGTCCTCGAAGGTCGGCAACTGGTTGTTCACCATATCCATGAAGATCAGCCAGGCTTCGTCGTGCTGGGGCCCCTTGTTGGTGAGCGCGTAGCCGCCCTGCTGGGCCAGCGACTCCTTCGACAAATACTGCGAGTATTCGAGGCCTTTCGCTTCCATGCCGATATCTGCAAGCAGTTTCGGGTCGCCCCACCCCTTTTCGGCGAACAGTTTTTTCATGCGGGCTACGCCCTGACCGACGATCGCGCCGAACCCTTCGTTGCGGGCCATCTGATGCAGCAGCTCCATCTGCGCCGCGCCATTGCCCCACGTCAGTTCGATGCCGCCGGTGCGTTCGGCGTTCAGGATTCCGCGTTGCCAGCATTCCATCACGAAACTACAACTGGTGCCGAACGAGATCGTGTCGATACCATAGGTATCGCAATAGAAATTGCCCTCGAGGATCCAGTCCCGGTCGAAAATGCCGCAGTTCGAGCCGAGGCCGGCCGCGGTCTCGTATTCGGGGCCGTCGACCGTGACCGAGTGGCCCTTGTAGGGACCGGTTTTCACGATATGACCGTCGGCGCCCTTCGAACATCCCATCGAACAACCCAACCAGCAACCGTCGGGGATGCCCTGCGTGAACCGTTCGCCCCATGTGTATGATGCGATATTCTTCACGTCTTCATGCGAGCCATACTGGAAGTTGCAGACGGGCAGAAGGTCGTAATCGCTCATCACTTCGACGAGGTGCGCCGTGCCCTGCGTCCGCATGTGGCACTGTTTGTCGTCGTTGTCGTGGATCTCGCGATGCAGGCGGATGCCGGTGTTGCGCACGCGGTCAATGTCGGCCGGGCGGTTCATGTCGCCCTTCACGGTCGGACCCCGAACGACGACGGCCTTCACCTTCTTATCGCGGAACACAGTCCCGATGCCGCCGCGGCCGGCCTGTTTCAGGCGGGCGACGCCGCGCCGGATGTCATACCACGAAAAGTTCAGACAGCCCATCAGCGCGTGGTCAGCTCCCTTGCCGGAGGCGATGACCGAGATATTCCGCCGGTCGAACTCGTCGGCAGCATACATATGTGTAAATATATCGGCTGCGATATGGCTGTCGACGCTCTCGAGCGGCGCTTCCTCGACGCGGATGATTCCCTTCTGGCCGTCGATGAAGATGACCACGTCTGACTCGGCCTTCCCCTGAATTTCCAGCGCGTCGAAACCGCTGAACTTCATCAGCGGCCCGAAGTGGCCGCCGACGTTGCTGTCGATCGGGATGTCGGTCAGGGGCGACAGCGACACGACGAGCGACTTGCCGGAGCCGGGATACTGGGTGTTCCCGCCGAGCGGGCCGGGGCTGATGATGATCTCGTTCTCGGGGTCGTTCCATTTCGTCGTCGGCTTGACCGCGTTCCAGAGATACCAGAGGCCGAAGCCGCGGCCGCCGATGAAGATCTCCTTCATCTGCTCCGTGACCGGCTTTTCCTTGATGGTGCGGGTCGACAGGTTGATATACAGCGTGCGGTTATTGTAGCCGCGCTCGGGAAGGCCGGGGTTGAAACTGCCTTCGAAGACCAGCTTGTGGGCACTGCGCTGTTTTTCGAGGTCGCCGAGATAGGAGGTGCGCTTGGTATAGTCGATCATATCGTTCATTCCTCTCCGTTTCGTCCGCGTCAGGCCGGCAGATTCGCGTGGTCGCTCTCGGTCAGCGCCAGAGCGCAGCTCCGGCAAGCCTTCGCGCACGCGCCGCAGGAAACGCACTTGAACGGTTCGCGGGCACCGGGCGCCACCCGCATCGACAACGTCGGGCAGAAGCCGACGCACATGAAACAGCCGACGCAGGCGGCCTTGTCGATCATGACCGTGCCGGCCTTGTTGCGATAGAGGGCCTTCGCCGGGCAGATCTCGATGCATTTGCCGCACTGGTTGCAGACGTTGATATCCCATCCCTCTTTCCTGCGGGTGATGCGGATCGCCGAGTAGGCGACATCCTCGTTTTTGAAGAACGTCTTCGCGCACACCTTCTCACAGCTTTTCGCGCCGACGCATTTCAGCGGATCGGGCTTGATGAATTTCATGTTCGACTCCTGGCAGAAATTTCCGGGGTACACGAACCTTCCCTGGATTGTGCCCGACCAGTATCGTGCAAGTCAAGCATCAGTCCACATGCAGGATTCTCATTCGTGATTCTTCATGAGCATGGATCATGCGCCGTTACGCGTTCCGCAGCATCGCGAATTTTTCCAACGCCCCTTCCCTGTGATACACTCACCTTCTCGAGATGGGAGGACACAAGATGACACGTTCCATTCTGAGGCTGCTTTTTGCCGCTTGCGCGGCCGTCCTATGCGTCACCCTTCCGCCCCCCGGATACGCAGCCGATGCCGGCTTTTCATCCGTCGTCGAGCATGTCACGGCGATCGATTTCCCGAAGGTGCGCGTCACCATGCGGGTCTATACGCCCGATGCGACGGAACTGACGTTCGATGCGTTCAGGTTGAGCGAGCGACAGAGCCCCATCGCCACGTTCACGGTCGAACTCGTCCGGAAGGAGCCGTACGTCGCCCTTCTCCTCGACCGTTCCTCGAGCATGGAACCGGTCGTCGGAACGGTGAAGGAGTCAGCGGCGGCGTTCGTGAAGGGCATGAACGGCCCGGCCCGGATTTCCCTGATCACCTTCGCCAGCGATATCGATCTCGTCACCGAGTTCACGCGCGAGCAGGGGAAGCTCCTGGAAGGCATCCGGAAGATGCGCCCCTGGGGCGGAACGGCCCTGTTCGACGCCCTGTATCAGAGTTGCGAGCAGCTCCGCTCGGCCGCCCAGCTCGACGACCGCAAAACGATCGTCCTGCTGACGGACGGGCGCGACGAGAGCCCGCAGGGAACGCCGGGTTTCTCGACGCACAAGGCGGACGAGGTCATCGAGCACGCCCGGAAGAACAACATCCGCGTCATCTGCGTCGCCCTCGGCACCAACATCGACGAGACCTTCCTCAAACAGATCGCCGGGGAAACGAAAGGCGCCCTGCTCCGCGCGCCGTCGGCCGATCAGCTCGCGGGCATTTTCCAGGCGATCAGCGCACGGATGATGCTCGAGCGAAGATATAAAATAAGCTATACGACTCCTTCGCCCGAGCGCGACGGCTCGCGTCGAGAGTTGACCGTCACGAGCGAGCTGAAGGGCAGAAAAGACCAGGGAACCGGGTTCTACGTGGCACCCGTCGATCCCGTCAAAGCCGAGGCGCCGACGACCGCCTCACGCAAGCGGGTTCCCCGCGAACGCGGGATCGGTATCCGCGACGGCGGTCCTTCGTCTCCCGACATCCGGATGGGCAGCAAAACGGTCAGGCACGACGTGAAACTCGGCCGCGTCGAGGCACCGGATCTCGGAACGACCGGCGACATCGAACATCTCGAGCGCCAGCAACTCGCCACCTGGACCGATATCGCGACTGACACGATGCCCGAGTGGGAGGAATACAAGCCCATCGAGGCCGGCCCCGGCGCGACCGAACAGGAAAAAGCCCATATCGCGGAAATGAACGCCACGCTCAAGGCGACTCACGATGCGCATCAGCAGTGGCGGCGGGATTTCACGAATCAGCGCAACCGGGACACGGAGCGTCTCAACAGCGATATGCGCCAGATGTTCGACGAGAACCAGAAGTCGCACGACCGGTTCATCGACGGCATGAACGAGAATATCGATGCCACGAACGAGTCGATGCGCGAGATGCAGGAGGGTCATCAGCGCCAGGCGAATGAAAACGCCGCCGGCACGAACCGGATGCTGGAAAACCTCGAAAAAGGCCTGAGCACCGAGTTCCAGGTTCCAACCTCATCCGGTGATACGCCGGAAACGCCGGAAGCACCGGAACTCCCCGACACGGACGACGACGATTGAACCTCTGGAAACCGACGCTGGCCCTCGCGACGCTTTTCGAGGCCGTGACCGTGTTCCTGCGGTTCGGTCTCGGACTGGAAGCGACGCGCGACACGGCCGCGACCGTCGGACGGCTCACGTTCGGGGTGCGCATCCACCACGGCATGGTCGGGCTGGCGCTCCTGCTCGTCTCGGCAGCGGTGAAAGGCGAGACATGGAAGAACCGCCTGATCGTGCTCGGCGGCGCGCTGGCCATTTCCGACCTGGTGCATCACTTTGCGGTCCTGTGGGCGGCGACGGGCTCGCCCCAGTTCGATCTGTGGTACCCTCGCTGACGTCGGAAAGGTCCGAACCGTGCTGGCAGACGATTTCGAAAAACTGAACGACGAGCAGAAGGCGATCGTCAAGGGGTTCAAAGGCCCGACGATGATCGTGGCCGGCCCGGGCACGGGCAAGACGCGCACCGTCGCCGTGCTGATCGGTCGCCTGCTCGCCGAGGGAACGAAGCTGAAGGAGATCCTCGCCCTCACGTTCTCGGAGAAAGCCGCGCTCGAACTCCGCGGGCGGGTCATGGAGTATCATCCGAAAAGCTACGACGAGTGCTGGATCTCGACCTTCCACTCATTTTGCGCCCGCGTGCTGCGCGAGCAGTATTTCCGGGTCGGCATCCACCCGGAGTTCAGGCTGCTGACCGGTTTCAAGGAAGCCCTGCTGATGTCGGGCATCTGCGCAAAACTGACGCCGGAAACCTTCCCCGTCTTCGGAAGAGTGCTGACGAAGCGCGGATTCCAGCTCGAGACTCTGACCTTCATCTCTCTGCTGAAATCGAACCTCGTGACACCCGACAACTTGCGGGAGGCAATCGCCTGCGGCGATATCGACCCGAGAAGCCGCCGTCGACTCGACGAACTCCTGCTCCTGTATGAGTTTTACGAAGCCGAGCGCCGCCGGACGGGTTTTCTCGACTTCAGGGATTTAATATCTCTTACCATAGATGTTTTGCGTTCGCCCGACGCCGCCGCGCGCTACCGCCGGCAGTTCCGCGTCGTCCTGGTCGACGAGTTCCAGGATACCGACCCCGCCCAGTATCTGCTGCTGAAGCTTCTCAAGGGGGAAGGAGCAGGTCCGGAACCGGCGCCGCGCATCGCCGTCATCGGCGACCCGCGCCAGAGCATCTACCGGTTCAGGGGCGCCGACCCGGGGATGATGGGCGGGAAAAGCGCGTTCAGACGCGAGTTCAAGGCGCGCCTTTTCCCCCTGCGCAGCAACTACCGCAGTGCGTCGTGCATTCTCGGCCTCGCGGGGCGTCTCCGGTGGTCCCAACGCTTCACGTCGGATTCGCCCCCGAAAAACGCGGCGGCGCCTCCCGCCGACGAACTGATTCCCAGGAGCAGCAGGCAGGGCTTTTTCGAACTTCTCGAGGCCCGCGACGAGCTCGAGGAGTCGCGCCTCGTCGCCCGCAGGATCGCCGCCCTCCTGACCTACGGCGCCCATCGCTGTTTCGCGCCGTCCGAGGTCGCCGTCCTGGTCAGGAACAACTACCAGATCGACCTGATATCCGAGTCGCTGCGCGCCCTCCACGTGCCTTTCGATATAGCAGGAGATATGAAATTTTTCCGGTCCGAGGAGGTGACGGCTCTCGCGTCGCTGCTCCAGGCCGCCGCCAACCCGGCCGAGCAGCGCGAGCAGCCGTTGCGGCGCGCCTTCGCGTCGCCGATCTTCGGGCTCGACCAGATCTGGGCGCAGCAGTTTCTCGCCGCCCTCCCGCTTGGTGTGGGTCTCGAGCAGGCCGCAGACGAACTTCTGGGAGAATCACCGAACGAACACGACTCCGAGAACCCGGCCGGGCCCGCGCCGGAAACCATCGCCCGGCTGGCCGCGTTCCGCGAAACGCTGCGCCTCCTTCGCGACGGCATCGAACTGCCCCTGGTCTCCCTCTTCGCACGGCTCCTGCTCGCCATTCCGCACCTGCTCGCCGACCCGGCCGCGCCCGGCGCCCGGCATGTCATGCGGTTCCGCAACATGATCGACGACTTCTGCGACGTCTGGGAAAAGCAGCACGGCCGGCCTGCGACCGCCATCGACCTGATGCCGAACTTCGACGAGTGGCTCACATATTATGCCTCGACGCTCGAGCAGGACGACGACGGCGGTGCGGCATCGACTCCGGCGGGCGTGCGGCTCATGACGGTTCACCAATCGAAGGGACTCGAATTCCCGGTCGTGTTCGTCACGGGGCTGTGTGAAGGGCAGTTTCCCGTCAGGCTTCGCGAGAGTCTGCTTCTCGGCACTCGCGGTCTGGCCGCCCTCCAGCGGGCCGTCGATGCAAAAAACCGCGAGATCCGTTTCTTCAACCCCTACCCCGCCGATCACGAGGACCATCTCGAAGAGGAGCGGCGACTCGTTTACGTCGCGCTGACCCGAGCCGAGGAAGGACTGATCATGACCCTGCCGCGCCGCATCGGCACCGACCCGGCGCTGCCCGCCCCGTTTCTTTCCGAACTCGGTCTCAAACCCGTTCGAGACTGGCAGGAGCGGCGAGCCCTGACGATCGGCGAGCTTCGCACGCGGCTTGCCCGGCTGTCTGAATCCGCCCGCGACGAGCTCAGACCAGACCTGGAGCGGCTCACGGCAGCCGCCGATACCAGCGACGGCTTGCGGGAAGACCCGCTGACTCCGCGCCGGTTCGGCATCGCACCGCCGACTCCGGCCGAGCTTCCGGCCGGCTTCCGGTTCTCGGCTCAGTCCCTTCGCGACTACCTCGACTGCCCGCGCCGTTTCTTCTTCAAGCATGTTCTCCGGCTCCGCGACGCGCGCGTCGAGAAGCAGGCGTTCTTCGTCTTCGGAAACGCCGTCCACGCCTGTCTCGAGCATCTTCATCACCCCGAGGGCCCCTTCGCCGGCGGCAGGACGCCTTCTTTCGAAGATCTCGATGTTCTCTGGGCGGAGTATGGACAGCCTCTGCTCGAAGCGCTTCCGGTCCTTCAGCGGACCCTCTATGGCCGCCAGGCGCGCGAACTGCTCGAAACCTACCGCGAAGCCGTCTACGTGAATGGTCAGATTCCGGTGACCGGGACGATCGGTGTCGAGGCCGAGATCCGGTTCGAGTTCCGGGGCCACCGGTGCAAGGGGCGCATCGACCGCTGGCTGAACGCTCCCGACGATACCCTCTGGATCATCGACTACAAGACCGGGAGCTCGAAATCCGGCTCGAAACTCGCGTCGGAGGCGTTCCCCGAGGCCGGGCCTCCGGCGGAAATCCAGCTCCCGTTCTACCTTCTCGCGGCGAAATGCCTCGGGCATTCCCAAGTCTGCGCGACGACGGTGTATCCCAAGGATGATCCATACAAGAAAAAATATAAAGGATTCCAACCCGGCTTCATGAAGGCCGCCATGCTGGGGCTCGGAGCCGGACCCGACTGGGCCGTGCAGATCGACCCCGACCGGTTCGCCGCGTTCGAAGACACGGTCGAGCGGCTGATGAACGACATCTCGCGAAACCGCGTCTTCGACTGCGCGCCGTCGGCGGCCCCGTCGGCAAATTCCTGCCTGAACCGGTCTCCCAACAAGAGCTGCGAGTTCCAGGCGTTCTGCCAGGAGCGGCTCGATCAGCTGCGGCTCCCGGCGCAGGAAGAAAGCGGAATACCCGATGCCGAACCGGATTGATCTGACCGACCTGCTGGACCGGCTGAACCCCGACCAGAGCCGTGCGGTCACCGAGCCTCCGGCCGGTTTCGTGAAAATCGCCGCCGGCGCCGGCTCGGGCAAAACGGAAGTGCTGACGCGGCGCATCGTCGCCTTGCTGCGCCAGGGAATACGGCCGTCGGAGCTGGTCGCGATCACCTATACCCGCAAGGCCGCCGCAGAGATGAAAGAACGTCTTGCGCTTCCCGAGCGCGGTCTCGACGCTTCCATCCTGCGCGATCTGCAAGTTTCTACCTTTCACGCGTTTCTCGGCGAGTGGCTCCGGCGCGACCCCTTCGGCGCCGGTCTCGACCGCGGCGACGCCGTTCTCACGGAGGGCGGCCGCAAGCTGATCCTGGCCGAGATTCTCGAGGAGTTCCGCCTGGCCCATGCCGCAGCGCTGCTCGACGGCCCGGAAGCGTTCGGCCCGGATCTCGCACACCGCATCACAGGCCTGTTCCCCAGCCTGCTCGGCGCCGTTCGCCGGTATCTTCTCTCGCCGGCCGGCTTCCAGCGTTTTTCCGACCAGAGATTCGGCGAGCGGCCCGCGCCGCCCGCGCCTCTCGAGCGGCTCGTCCAGACCTGGTTCTTCCGGTTCTACAGCCGGTATCTGCAGAAGCTCGAAGAGCGGCACCTGCTCGATTTCGACGAGATCCTCCGCCGGGGCGCCGGCCTCATCGCCTCGCAGCGGGAAACGGGTCTCGCCCCCGACCAGCGGGTCTTTTTGATCGACGAGTTCCAGGACAACAACCGGGAACAGTTCGGCATCATCCAAAGCTTCATCGAGGGCCGGGACGGCCACGTAACCGTCGTCGGCGACGAGAAGCAGAGTATCTACCGGTTCCAGGGCGCCGACATCGGCACCTTCCGCTCTTTCCCGTCGACCGAGACGATCTGGCTGAACCGCAACTACCGATCGGTGCAGGAGATCCTCACGCTGGCCGACGCATTTATATCATATGGTATAGACAATCCTCCGCCCCCCCAGGAAGCCGATCGAGGACCGTCACCCCGGCCGCAGCCCGTCGCCTGTCTTCTGACGCAGCCGCAGGCCCCGAACTCGGAAGCCGATGCCGTCGCCGACATGATCCGCACGCTCGTTCAGGAAGGTCTGCGCATCGAGGGCCGGAACGGCCCTCGCGCCCTCACCTACGGCGACTGCGCCATCATCGTCAACTCGGTCACCCGACTGCCGCGCGCCTATGAAGACGCTCTCCTGACGCGCGGCATTCCCTACGTCATGTCGGGCGGCCTCGGTTTTTACGCCCGCCACGAGATCGCCGCCGTCCTCGCCTTCCTGAAACTGCTGGTGCGCCCCGACGACGACGTCTCTCTCACGACGATCCTGACGGGGCCGCAGTATGGCCTCTCCGACGAAGAACTGGCGCGGCTGTTCCGGGAGCGGCGCGAGGAGCGCATCAGTCTGCTTGCCCACCTGCTCGCGCTTCCTGAAGAAACGCTGCCGGAGCGGGTCAGCGCCTTCCGGCGCCTGTTCGTCCGGCTCCAGGTGATGAGCGGCTCTCTCGGCGTCCTGGACCTCGTCTACGCGATTCTCGAACAGGCCGGCTTCTTCGAGCATGCCGCCTCCCAGACGGATGACCTCCGGCGCCGTCGGCTCGAGAACAATCTCGCAAAATTCATCGGCATCGTCCGATCCTTCGAGGCCAACGGCGTATTCACGACGCTCCGGGACTTCCTTGCCTACCATGAGAAGACGCTCGAATCGGGAGTCGACGAAGACGAGGCGGGACTTGGCCTCGAAGAGGGCGAAGCCGTCAAGATCCTCACCATCCACAAGGCGAAGGGCCTCGAGTTCCCCGCCGTGTTCCTGCCCCGCCTGCGCACGCGCCCCTTCAAGCGGGAGCAGGGGCTCTACGTCACCAGGGAACAGGGGCTGATCGCTCACCAGGGTGACGCCGGCGGGAGTCCGGCCGACGTTCTGAACGCGTTCTTCTCCGCCGACGAGGCCGCATCGAGGGGGGAAGAGCGGCGCAAACTCTACGTCGCCCTCACCCGCGCCCGCGACGTGCTCGTGATTGGCGGCGCGGCGCCGGATGCCGAACAGGAGAAACAGGCGCTGTCCGAGCTCGCCGGCTTGCTGCGGTCGCGTCCGGATATCGGAAGCGTCCGCCCCGTCGAGGAGTGGCGCCACGTCGCGAACGCCTGGCTCGAAGCCGGTTCCCTGGCACCCCATGTTTCGCCTTCGTCACAAACACCGCCCGTCGATCCCGGGGAAATACAGCCTCAGATCATCGCGCTGACGGAGCGGTTCGGCCGCGAGCGGGCAACCCGGTCACGCGATACCGCCCCGGCCGGCCCGTCAGGTCGCGAAGAGATCTTCTCTCTCGCCGACCTCGACGCCTACGAACAGTGCCCGCGGCGGTATTTCTTCCGGCGCCGCCACGTGGCACCCCTCGACAGGCCCGCGGAAGACGTCAGGGGCCCGGCGGTCGGAAACCTGGTGCATCGCGCCCTCCGCATCTATCACGACACCCCGGTCTCCGCGCTGTCGCCCGACGAGCGCAGGAAGCGGCTTGCCGATGCTCTCGAGCGGCTTCTCCCCCTGCATGGCGATGACGGAGTCGCTGGGCGGGAGCGCGCGTCCCGGATTCTCGAGCGGTATCTGGCCTGCCCTCTCGCCGCGGCGGACGCTTCGCACCTCGAGGCCGAGGTCAACCTGCGGCTCGAGATCGACGAATCTGCGCCGGCGGGCGGCCCGTTTCTTCTGCGCGGGTTCGCCGACCGCATCGACATCAGCGACGGCGATATACATATCATAGATTATAAATCTCACGCGTATGCGCCCGGCATTCACGATGCGTACGGCAGGCAGCTCGCCCTGTATCTCGCCGCGGCGCGGCGCGGCCTGTTCGGCGAAAGCGGGCTTCTCACGATTGCCTCGGCTTCGATCCTCTATCTGACGCCGGACGGCGCCCGGCTCGAGCCGGTCGATCCCGACCTGCCGGCCTTCGAAACGGCCGCCGCCGCGACCGTCGCCCGCATCCGGACCGAGCGGGTCTGGAGCCCGGGCCCAGCCGCCCCCTGCGCCGACTGCGCCTGGGCCGCCTTCTGCTCCCCCCGCGCTCCAACCCCCGGCGACTGATATTTGCAACGCTATTATTTCGCTGAGGCTCGTCGCGATGCCTCCAGCATTCACCCGTTCCAGGAGATCCGGTTGCCAATTCCAGGGCGGCATGATATTCATGAAGCGCGTCGGGTACAGCGCCGACGAAACAGCATGAAGCAAGGAAAAGGAGAACGACATGCCCGTCAACCTGAAAGGCCGCCACTTCCTCCAGCTCGATGACTACACCCCCGAAGAGATCCAGTATCTGCTCGACCTCTCGGCCGACCTCAAGCGGCTCAAGCGCGCCGGCATCCGCCCTCGCAACCTCGAAGGCAAGAACATCGCCCTGATCTTCGAGAAGGCCTCGACCCGCACCCGCTGCGCCTTCATCTGCGCCGCCGCCGACGAGGGCGCGCACGCCGAGTATCTCGGCAAGGGCGACATCCAGCTCGGCAAGAAGGAAAGCGTCGCCGACACGGCCCGCGTCCTCGGCCGCATGTTCGACGGCATCCAGTTCCGCGGCTTCAAGCACGAAACCGTGCTGGACCTCGCGAAATACGCCGGCGTCCCCGTCTGGAACGGCCTCACCGATGATTATCACCCGACCCAGGTCCTGGCCGACTTCCAGACCATCATCGAGCAGTTCGGCACCCTGAAGGGCATCGCGATGGCGTTCGTCGGCGACGGCCGCAACAACATGGCGAACACCCTCATGATCGGCGCCGCGAAGATGGGCATGGATTTCCGCATCGTCGCCCCGAAGTCGCTTCACACCGACAAGGCCATCGTCGACGCCGCGAAGAAATTCGCCGCCGAGAGCGGTGCGAAGATCACCGTCACCGACGACGTCACCAAGGGCGTCAAGGGCTGCGACGTCCTCTACACCGACGTCTGGGCCAGCATGGGCGAAGAGGCCCAGATGGCCGCCCGCATCAAGCTCCTCAAGCCGTATCAGGTCAACATGAAGATGATCAAGGCGACCGGCAAGGAAAACCCGATCTTCCTTCACTGTCTCCCCGCCTTCCACGACGACAAGACCGAGGTGTCGAAAGAGACGGGCGCCATGGAGGTCTCCGACGAAGTATTCGAGAGCAAATACTCGAAGGTCTTCGACCAGGCCGAGAACCGCCTGCACACAATCAAGGCCGTCATGGTCGCCACCATCGGAATCAGATAATCCCCCGATAAAGCGTTCAAGAACCGCATCAGTTCATGATGCGGTTCATTTTTTCTGAATAATCTTGCAAAGGCTATTTTTTTATCGTAGTATTCCCTATCGTTGCATTCTGATTCTGGAAACGGCCATGCAGCACTATGAGACAGATAAATTCGCATCCGATAAAGGAGATTGAATGAAAGCCATGAACCTGAAAAGTCTCGCCAAGGTATTCCGCGGTCTATTGGATGGAAGTCTCGAGCTGCATGCCGTCCCGACGGGACGCAAGCCGGCGAAGCACGCCGGAACCGTGGTTCTCCGCCGCAAAGCCGGCCGCAAGCCGCTGCCGCCCTCGGTCAAGAAAAAGATCCAGGAACGCACAAAAGCTGCGAAGGTTCGGGCCGAACGCAAGGCGCTTCCCGCCCCTCGCGACATTTTCCTGTTCCTCGACGGCAAGACGGACGGCGTCAAACTGACCGCGCTGGCCAAGCATTTCGACGCCAAGCGCTCCCTGTTCAAGAACGTCATGGAGAAGCTCGTCAAGTCAGAAGACGTCGTCGAGAGCAAAGGCGTCTATTACCTGCAGCGCCGCATCCGCAACCGCAACGGTAAGCGCCTCGCGAAGCCCGCGCCGATCGCCCCCCAGACCGTTCTCTCCTACCTCGGAAAGAACCCCGGCGTCGGCATGGCCGCGATCGCCGAGTCGCTTGGCGAATCGAGCTACCAGCGCCTCATCAAGGTCATGAACGCCCTCAAGAAGGAAGGCAAGATCCGCGTCGAGAACAAGACCTACTCTCTCGCCGACTGACAAAAATCTCAGGCCGCCGGCCGGACACGATCCGCCGGCGGTTTTTTCATGTCGAAACCAATGCACCGGAAATATGCGACGGATGGTTGCCCAAGGCCGGATTCCCTCCCCTGCAGCTGAAACCGTGAACACCTTCTTTCCCTGGCGCTGCCCCTCATCTCCGGATGCGCTCCTGAAAACCCATCGTCTTGAAGCGGAGGGACGCTGTGGTGCAGGATTGGCCAATGAAGCCGAACCGGGGTCAGACGAGGCGGGAGCGCAGGATGTCGTGCAGGTGGAGGAACCCGACGACGTTCGCGGTCTCGCCGTCCACGACCGGAAGCGAGGTAATGGCTTTCTCCTCCATCGCCTTGAGCGCCTCCATGGCGAGACGGTCCGGCGAGGTACAGCGCGGCTGTTTCGTCATGACGTCCGACAGCGGCACGTCGAGAGCGCCGTTCGATCGCTCGAAGTAGCGGCGCAGATCGCCGTCGGTGAACACGCCGAGCAGACATCCCGCCGCGTCCGCGATCACGAGGGCGCCGAAGCCGCCCCTCGACATGGCGAGAATGGCGTCCTTCAGCGGCGTTCCCGGCGAGGCGAACGGAATGCGCTCGCCGGTATGCATCAGGTCTCTGACGGTCAGGAACCTTCGCCCGAGGCTTCCCGACGGGTGCAAGTAGGCGAAGTCCTTCTCGCGGAACCCGCGCGCTTCGATCAGGGCGATGGCAAGCGCATCCCCCATCGCCATGGCGACGGTCGTCGAACTGGTCGGCGCCAGGTTCATCGGGCACGCCTCGCGCGCCACGGAAGCGTCGAGCACGACGTCGGCCGTCTTCGCCATCGACGAGGCCGTGTTCCCCACCAGCGCGATGATGCGAGCTCCGATCCGGCGCAGAAAGGGGATCAGCCGCACGATCTCGTCGGTCTCGCCGGAGTTCGAAAGCAACAGCAGCACGTCCTGTTCCGTCACCATGCCGAGATCACCGTGAAGCGCCTCGGCCGGATGCAGGAAAAACGAGGGCGTGCCGGTGCTGGAAAGCGTCGCCGAAATTTTCCTGCCGACCAGGCCGGATTTTCCCATGCCTGATACGATAAGTCTTCCCCGGGATGTCAGGATCAGATCGACGGCACGCAGAATCTCGCCGTTCAGCCTGGTCGCGGCGGCGCGAATCGCCTCGGCTTCGTCGCCCAGCGTGCGCCGGGCCGCGTCCAGAATCGAATCGTGATCGCGCGTCGATGTTTCGTCCATGGCAGAAAGCACGATACCAGCCTCCGGCCCGCCGTGCAAGATCGGGCGGCCGCATCCTGCGCAAAAAAATTCGCCGGGCCGGCAACGAACACCGGTCCGGCGAAGAGGCAGGTACATTCAGAATGTCAGCTTCCGATCGACGACGGGAACGAGGTTCGGTCCCACGACGGTGATGAATCCCTCGGTCCCGGACGTCGCGGGAACGACGACCACGGCCTTCCCCTCGGCATTCGTGGGGCAGGTTCCCATCGCTTCGAAGCGCTCGGTGTAGCAGGTCGCCTGGGCGCCCTCGACCGGCTTGCCGTCGACGTCGACCACCGTCACGGCGACGGAGCTTTCGGAACCGGTGTTCTCGACGGTCGTCCGGATCTCGATGCCGCGCGGGGTTTTGGTGCGCACGAGCATCGAGCCGTCACCGAACCAGTGCCACTGCTCGGCGATCCTGACGCCCTCGCTTTTGTCCTCGGTGCCGAACTGCTCGAGCCCCTTCATGACGCCGTTCATCATCAGGGCGCCGGCGGTTTTATATGTTTCATTATATATATAATTCGTGTTGATCTCGGCCTGGACGACGGTGGGCGGAACCCAGCTCATGTTGGTGGAAGCACCCATGAAGCCGACGGCGCCGCGCGGGTTCTCGATGTCGCCGGTCTTCATCCAGGCTTCGGCGTAGCAGTCGGTTCCGCGCGCAAAATCGCCGTTCACGCAGGCGACGCTGATCACCAGCGGCATGCGCCAGCCGTTTGCAAGTTTCGACATGCAGTCGCCGACGCTGAACCCCGAGCTGACCCATCGTTCCTTGCTTCCGTGGCCGATGTAGTTGATGATGCCGCGACCCTCGTTCACGCCCGCCGCGATACGGTCCTTCATGGACGGCGCCGGCGCCGTCGGCGAAGCGGTGCCCGCGGTGCTCGTGCCCGCCGCGTCCGTCGAGTTCGTCGCAACGCCGTCGCGGGCCGTCGAGAAATACGGGCCCCACGGGCCCCAAGGTCCGCCGGGCATCGTATGGGGCGGGAACGGCGACGCGCCTCCCCCCGACGATGTCTTCGCGTCGTAGATCTGGTCCATCGAGGAGAAACGCCCCTTCAGCATGGCCGCGCGCAGCTCGTCCATGCGCTCGAAGTCCGTCGGCGTCCCTTCGGAACTGGCAACGCCCATCAGTTTCGTATACCAAGCCGCATCGGCGCCCTCGCTCGGGAACCACTCGTAGGTGATGAACTTCGCCACCTGATACGCAACCTCTTCGGGGGTCGTCGCGGAGATGCGGCTAATAATAGCATCAGGTACATTATCGTCGCCGGCAAGTTTCATGTAGCACGGGTCGGAGTCGGCGCTTTCCCGGACGCCCTTCAGCGTAGGCATCTGCTGGGCATCGCCGACCAGGATGACGTGCGTGAACGGCTTGGTGTTGAACTCCCCCTGCAGATACGCCTTCACCGTTTCGGGCGTCGCGTCGCCGATCTCGCTGAGCCTGACGACATGCGTGTCGATCCCGCATTTGAGCTTCCAGACCATCAGGGGCATGACGGAGTCGGCGAACTCGTCGGGGGTGACGATCACCAGCCGCCCGCTCTCGCCGAGGCGCTGCAGCCGCTGGGCCATGGGCGCGAAGTTCCGGAACGTCTTTTTGTATATCGGCTCGAATACGCTGGAAATCGCGGCGTTCCGCCGGCGCCCCGTCGGCGCTCCCGCGGCACCGTTTTCGAGGCGGACGCGGAAACTCTTGTAGACCCTGATCTGGTTTTTGACCGGGTTGTACTGCACGGGGGAAAAGATCATCCGCACGCCGCGAACATCGCGGAATACGAACGGTTTTTCGATTCTGACCAGGTCTTTGTCGGCGGGAATCCAGGCGTCACGCTCGTAGACCTTTCCGAACTCGTAGGGAACCGAGGAGGGGTCTTCCGACCGCGACAGCGGCCCGCGGCTCGGCAGAATGGTTCCGTCGACCGGAATCGTTTCGAACGAACTGTCGAAAACCTTTACCGAAGGCGTTCCCTCGTTCTGAACCATGAGAAACGTCGAAATGACGGGCAACTCCGGCTCGCCCTTCACGAGCGTCGGACAGGCATCCTTCATGAACAGAGCCGTCACCGGCCGCCGCTGAATCTGCAGTTTCGCAAAGCGAAGCGCCGGCACCGACACGGTCACGTCCGTATTGAAACTTCGATCCACGCTTACGTCGATCGCCGCGCCCGCAGCGGCAGCGACGACAACCATCGCACCGCACACAGCCCCCCGCAGGAAGGTACCCATCGAGCTCATCCGAATGCCTCCGTTCCCGCAATCGCAACGATCACGGGCAAAATGAAAAACCGTTCATCGTAAGCAATGGAAATGCCAACCGGGCTTTCCGCTCTCAGGGCTTTTCCATCCGATTTCCTTCGAAAATGTGCCGAAATATCGGCATCCACGGCGAACAATTCGTTCGGGCTCCAGAGTGTGGTAGGATACGCACATGCCGATCACCGACACAGTGTCCGCAACCTGGACGGAGTTCGCCCGCCTGCTTCTCGAAAAGGGCAGCGACAGCGACCAGCAGGCCATTCTCAACACGATCGGCTCGCACGAGGGCCTCACCCCGCTCGATGCGGATCTTCTCCTGCCGATCGTGACGGAACTCCTTCTCGACCCCGATCCGCACGTCCGCTACTTCGCCCGCAAAGCCCGCAACAAACTCGACCTGCAGGTCTCTCCCCAGCGTCGCGCTTCGGAAATGGCATCGGAAGCGAAGAAAGACACCTCCGCAGACACGGCCCACCTCACCCGCCAGGAAATTCTGCTGAATAAAATGCGTCTCGGAAGCCGGTACGTGGCTTTCGAGGCGATCGACCGGCTCATCGAGAGCGAGGCACCTTCCCTGGCAGGCCCCATGCTCGAGTTTCTGGCCTCCGAGACGGATCTCTTCAAGATATCCTTTCTCGTGAAACGCCTGCCCAGATTGAACGACCCACGCATCCCGGCGGCGCTCGAGGCGTTTCTCCGGCATCACGATCCCCGGGTCGTAGCAAACACGCTCGAGGGTCTGAGCCTCTGTCGCACTCCACATCTTCGCGACGAGTTTGTCCGGCTGACCAGCTCTCCAGACAACCGTGTGAAAGCGGCGGCGGTCCGCACGCTCTATGCCTACGATCCTCACTTGGCCGAACGTCGCATCCAGGAAATGCTCGAAAATCCCTCGATCGCCATGCAGGACTCGGGCGTCTATCTGCTCCGAACCATCCGCCCCCCGCGGTTGAACACCCTCCTGGAAATTCCCCTCGCGTCGAAATTTCCCTCGATACGCCTTCTCGCTCTCGAAATTCCCAAGTTTCCCCACACCTTCGAGATGCCCGAATCGACGGCGGCCCCCGCATCGCTCACCACCCATTACGCCGACAAAGGACTCATTTCCAGCCTTCTCGTCGCAACGTTCCTCGTGATGACCTCATCGTATTTCTCGGAGATGCAATCATTCCTGATTCTCCTCGTTCTCGGCGCAGCTCTCGCCTCCACCACGAAGAACAGGCCGAGTTCCCTGATGCGGGCGGTCATCTCCACCGGAATCATCGCCTGCGGCCTCTGGGGCGACGGCACCCTTCTCGCGGTTCCGGCGCTTCTCGCCGTCTGGCATCCGGTCCATCATTCGGAAGGCGACCGCCTGCCCCGCATCTCGGCCTGGACATTCGCTCTCTCCGCCGCTCTCCTCGCACAACTGATCGCGGGCTTCCACCCCGAACTTGCGAACATCGCAGCCAGGGCGGGCGTTGCCGCATCGGGTCCGATCGGTGATTTTCGCGCCATCGCCGCCCAGGATGCCCGCTTCTCCGGTTTCATCTTCACGATTGTCGCCACGACCAGCTACGTTCTCCTTCACATCAACGAATGGTATGCCGGCGCCCAATTTCAGAGGGGGAACACCCGGAGACTCCTGATCTTCTTCGCACTCGCCATGGGAGCGGTTATTCTGATAAGCTTCGGCCGCATCTGGAATCTTCGATTCAACCTCGTCACCCTCGGAATCACCGATCCGATACAACTGTTTCGTTTCCCCGGGAAATAGGCTGTACATATTTTTCCAGCCATCTGTACCTCTCTTTGCGCGACGAGCGCAGTCGGCCCGGAGCAGCGAGATGTACACTTTACGAATAATACATTATGTAAACCACCACCCCGTATGTACACAGCATTTCCATCACACTCCCTTCGGCCATGCCCTGACAGGCAGACATTGCAGAATCCGGGATGAAATAAAACACCCGCGCGTCGTGTACACCGAGCGCGGGCGTTGGACTGCCGTATCTTACATCAGTGCCTGGTCCGGGCCGCCATTTTCCCCCAGACGGCATACTGGTCGCCGCTCGCCAGGAGTTCGAACCCGGGGCCGGGCTTCCAGTCGTTCCGGCCAAGTTTCACGGCGAGGTTCTCATCGACGATGGCCGCATAGAGGTCCTGCTCGGCCTTGATGATTTCCAGCTTGCTCGTGGAGCGGATTCCGAATTTCCGGCGGGCCTCGACGAGCTTTCTGATGGGCTCGCGCAGATTCCAGTCATAGACGTGCTCCCAGAAAAGGCAGGGGGTTCCCGGGTGGGTCAGGATGTAGGCATACCCCTGCATCACTTTATCAGAGGGGAACGGCCAGTGGTTCTGCTGGGAACCGGTATCGTGATTGTCGAGGAAGGTGACGGCGCGGGCGGGCCACCAGCCGATCAGGCCGGAGGCTTTTCCCTGGGAATCGCGGAGACGCCAGTATTCGCCGTTCACCGCGACCTGGAGGATGCCCTTGGTGGTGAAGTCGAAGGCAGCCGCCTTGTCGCCGGCCCTGTCGAGCCAGTCGCACAGAACCTGCCGATGAGCGTTCTGATCGGGGTTCAGATAGGAACCGTTGAAAGACATGTTCGTCCAGATCTCGCCGACGGAGAAATACGGCGTCGTCGCCTTATCATAGAGAGCCGTATATTCCGGGGCATATCCGCGGCTGAAATCGTATCTCCAGCCCGAAAAGCCCATTTTTTTGAGCCACTTCAGCCACTCGATGACATCGGCCTGGACCGTCGAGTTCGAATGGTCGATATCGGGCGCAGGGCCGAAGTTGTCGCCCGAATCGCGGCCTCCCCTGCCCCCGTATTCGCCGGCACAGATCATCTGGGCATCCCAGCGGGCTTTTCCCGAGGCGAAATTGTAGATGTTCCAGACGCCGCCGGAATCCTGGTGACTGGCGCAGCGATGATTGATCACGATATCGGCGATCGCCTTCAACCCGGACTGGTTCAGCTTGAGCAGACAGGCGACGAGCTGGTCCTGGTCGCCGTAGAACGTCGGGCTCTCGGAGGTGCCGACGTCGTAGTAATCACCGGGAAGATACCCCTGGGGGCTGACCGAACGCGAAACGGGCGGCAGCCACACCATCGTGACACCCAGCTCGGCGAGGTCGGCGGCGCGTTCGCCTATCAGCCTGTACCACTTGCTGGGAGTGCCTCTGGACTGGGAGTTCCAGCCGAACGCCTGAATCATGATTCCCTGGTCGACAGGCATCCGCCCCGCGGCATCCGCCGCCATCGTCGCAAAAACGAGAACCGCCGCAAGAACCAAGACGCCAAACCGGGAATTCCGGGGCCAGAAACGCATACTCCGCCTCCCTGTAATACTCACTACCTCTTCAAGTATACCAGATCACGAGAATGACCAGCAGAGACATCGAAATGGCATCACTACGGCATCTTCAGGATGAAACTCCAGATAGCACCGCCGATGGGCTGCGGGTCAGAAACATCCCTGGAGCATCGTTTCCATCTTCTTTTCAAGATCTTCGTCGGAGCACATCAGGCCGATGCGGATCGAGGTCTTGACCGGCTCGGAACCCCATGGCCAGAACGCGCAGAACATGATCAGTTCGGGCGTGATGTCGAGCCGGAACAGGGTCTGGTCGCGCCTGATGCCGCCGACACCCTTCACGAACCCGTCGAACCAGTTTTTCAGCAACGCCGACTGGCCAGCCGGTTTGTATGCCGGCCCGAATCTCTTCTCCACAACGGGCTGCAACTTCTCGATGACGTTCGACTCCGCAACGCCCGTGTAGAGCAGCGAACCGCATCCGTCGGGATGCCGCCGCACCGCGAACTGCCGCTTCAACTCGTCGATCAGCTGCAACGCGTCTTTAATCTTCTTTATGGTTTCCTGCATCGATTCCTCATTCCACTTTCATGTTAACCGAATTGGACTGGAGACCACCCACAATGACCGAAACCGAGACGACCGGATCGGACAAGGCGTGGGTATCAAGGCCGGAATAGAAGGAAATACTCGTATCCGACCAGGATGTTGGCGTGACGGTCGTCGTCACCGATCCATCGACGATCCGTATCGACGGGCGCACCGAGTCGGACGGCGTTCCCAGGTAGTTTCCCGACAGGGTGATCAGGTCGTTCGGCTGGTAGACCGTGGAAAGGCTCGGACTCGACAGGAACGGCTCGTTCACGTTCCACCCGGAAGTATAGCTTTTGCCATTGATCGAAAGCGCCACCGTTTTATACCCGGCTGAAACACCGCTGGGGATTCGAAACTTGATGAGGTTCGAGGTCCATGCCGTCGGAGAGACCTGGGTGCCGCCGAACGTCAGGGTGCCACTGTATTCGCTCTGGTATGATCCGAAACCCTGACCGTTGATGGCGAGTTCCGCCCCGATATTGTTCCCCGTCGAACTGGAATTCGCGGATGCAATGCTCGTGATGGACGGAAGAACAAAATTGAACGTCGTTGAAACATAGTAGTCGTAATTGATATAAATAACGACCGATACAGAACCGTTCTGGGGTCCCTGGGGGACCCGGCAGGTGATGTAGGAGTTCGACCAACTCTCAATCGTCGCATTGTAGCCGTTGAAGGAGACCCGCGAGTTGTCGTTTTTCGTGCCAAAGCCGATTCCGGAGATCGTCACCAGCGTGTCGGACGGGCCGCCAGAGGGGGAAATACTGGTCACCTGCGGCGCATTCAAGGTAAACTGGGTGCTGGCCGCCGAAGCCTTACCGCCGACGGTCACCACGAACGTGCCGCTCGTGCGGGCCGTGTTCGGGATCGTACAGGTGATGAGCGTGTCGCTCCAGGAGCTGACCACGCAGGGCTCGTAATTGTAGGAGACGATGCTCGACCCCTGCTGCGCGCCGAAATAGGCGCCCCAAATCTGGACGAACGTTCCGGCGCCTCCTGATTGCGGCGATATTCCCGCAATCTGCGGCGTGTTCGTCAGGCTGACGGGGTTGCTCGAGCCACCGCCGCAGCCGAGAGCGGCAACGACCAGCAGGATGGAACACAGATACACAGCATACTTCATGTTTTCGATTATACGGGCGGTACACCGCGGCGTCAATCAGGAAATCCGCTTTGCATGCCGATTTGAAAATCGTGCCCCGGCTCACGGAGTTCAGGTCCGAACTGCGAAGGCAGGCATCAGATTCTGGAGCGGTTATTGAGTCCTGCATATCAAAAACCAGCTTCGCGTCTCCGTTCGAGCTGAGCTTGTCGAAGCACGAACAGCCACTTGCCGATGATTCCTGATTCCTCATTTCGCCCTTCGACAGGCTCAGGGCGAACGGGTGGCTTTCATAAGGATGCAACCCGCCCGTTCGGGTCTTTTGATGAACTTCCCCCGTTTCATACGGCAATCTGTTTCGTTTTCTTTCCTTCGGGAACATCTTCGAGAATCATGTCCTTGTATGTTTCCCTCAGACCATCTTCCAATTCTTTCAGCGTCTCGCCCTGCGACATGATTTCGGTATACTCCAAAAACTTCTCCAGCCAGACTTTTTCCCTTTCCAATATATCATCGTAAGCTTCTTTTCCATGCACATCCTTCCGATAAATACATATATATTTATAACAATACATCACTCGTTGAAATCTTCGGAAAACCCGTGTACTATCTTTGTGGATACCCTCGTTGAAATCAAATGGTCAGACATCGTTCCCAACTCATACTCCCGATTTTCCCAGATTCACTTCCGGGTTTTGCCCCGGCACAGGAGCAGTATGTTTCCAGAGAAGTACCGACCGGTTCTCGATCTGTTTGAAACCGAACATGCGATCAAGCACGTCAAAGATGTCTTCGAGCACCGGCTCGCCGAGCGGCTCAACCTGATCCGCGTTTCGGCGCCCCGCTTTCTTCGAACCGGGAACGGCCTCCAGGACGACTTGGCCGGCACCCAGACCCCGGTCTCCTTCGTCACGAGGTTCCGGCCCGAGTCGATCGAAGTCGTCCACAGCCTCGCGAAATGGAAGCGACATGCCCTCGGCCGCTACGGCATCGAGGCCGGGCGAGGACTCTACACCGACATGGACGCCATCCGGAA